>NZ_JAWSTH010000066.1:0-36891 GCF_033542075.1 Conexibacter stalactiti | reverse complement strand
CGCGCCGGCGCCGCCGGCCGCGCCGCCGGCCGCGCCGCCGGCCGCGCCACTGGCCGCGAGGCCCGCCACCTCCGCGACCGCCTCCGCCAGCAGCTCGTACGAGCGCACGCGCGCGGCGTGGTCGGGGATCAGCGTGAACGCCATCAGCTCGTCGGCGCCGCTGCGCGCGACCAGCTCGGCCAGCCGCCGCCGCACCGTCTCGGGGCCGCCGCGCAGCTGCGTCCCGATCCACTCCTCCTGCGTCGTGCGCTCCTCGCTCGTCAGCACCCGCGCCCGCGCGCTCTCCGCGCTCGGGAACGCGAGCGGCCGGTTGCCGCTGCCCATCGACAGCTTGCTGAGCAGGTACGGCGCCGCCAGCTCGCGCGCCTCCGCGTCGCTCTCACCGCAGATCGCGATCAGCGAGACGATCGCGTACGGCGCCTTCAGCTCGCCCGACGGCACGAACGCCTCGCGGTAGGTTGCCAGCGCCACCTCGGTCAGCTGCGGCGCGAGCTGATGGGCGAATGCATACGGCAGTCCCAAGCGCCCGGCGAGCCGTGCGCTGCCGGGGCTGGAGCCGAGCAGCCAGAGCGGCGGCGACTGCTCGTGCGCGGGCATCGCGACGACCGCGTCGCCGACCGCCGCGCGCGGCGCGAAGTAGCCGGCCAGCTCGGCGATCTGGTCGGGGAAGTCGTCGTGCTCGGGAACACTGCCGCCGCGCCGCAGCAGGCGCGCGGCGAGCGGGTCGGTCCCGGCGGCGCGGCCGAGCCCGAGGTCGACGCGGCCGGGGTGGAGCGCGGCGAGCGCGCCGTACTGCTCGGCGACCGCCAGCGGCGCGTGGTTGGGCAGCAGCACGCCGCCGGCGCCGACGCGGATCCGCGCGGTCGCGCCGGCGACCGCGGTCGCGACGACGGCCGTCGCGGCGCAGGCGAGCGCGGGCACGTTGTGGTGCTCGGTGACCCAGAAGCGGGCGCAGCCGATCCGCTCGGCCGACTGCGCCAGCGCGACCGTGTTGCGCAACGCCTCGGCGGCGCTCTGGCCCTCCCACACGGGTGCGGCGTCGAGCACCGACAGCGCGAGCGGGCTCATCGCGCAGCGCCCGTCGAGCCGGCGCCGGCGCCCGCGCTGGCTCCCGCGCCCGCGCCGGCGCCCGCGCCAGTCCCCGCGTACGCGCCGCCGCCCGGCAGCGGGTCGACGTCGAGCACGGCCTTGCCGGCGATCTCGCGCGCCGCGAGCGCCGCGGCGGCCTCGTCGAGCTGCTCCCACGAGCCGCGCCAGCCGACCTCGATCGACAGCCGGCCGCTCGCCGCCAGCCGCGCCAGCAGCGCGAGGTCGCCGCCGACGGCGCGCGCGTCGGCGAAGGAGCGGATCGCTCTGTCGTCGCCGAAGGTCGCGTACGGCTCCAGCGTCGCCGGCTCGCCGCTGCTCCAGCCGACGCTCAGCAGACTGCCACCGGGCGCGAGCAGCGCGTAGGCGCCCGCCAGCAGCGGGCCGCCGACGGTGTCGAGCACGACGTCGAGCGGTCCGTCGACGCCGTCGAGTCCGACGGCGACGGCGGACGCGCCGAGCCGCTCCAGACCGGCGCCGCGCGCGGCCGCTCCGACCGACGCGATCACCTCGGCGCCGCCGAGCGCCGCGAGCTGCACGGCGAAGCGGCCGACGCCGCCCGAGGCGCCCGTCACCAGCACGCGGCGGCCGAGCAGCGAGCCGGCGCCGCGCAGCGCGCGCAGGGCGGTGAAGCCGGCGAGCGGCAGCGCCGCGTGGGCGGCGGGGTCGGCGCCGGCCGGCAGCGGTGCGATGTCTTCCACGGCGAACGCGGCCAGCTGCGACCAGGCGCCGGCGCCGAAGGCGAGCACCTCGCTCCCGGCGGCGGGGCCGCTGCCGTCGGCGGCGGCCCGCACGACGGTGCCGGTCGCGTCCCAGCCGAGCACGGTGCCGGCCGGGACGAGCGTCGCGTAGCGGCGATCGCCGTGGTTGAGCGAGACGTGCCGGACGGCGACGAGCGCCTGTGAGGGTGCCGGCTCTGGCGCGGCGACCTCGCGTCGCGCCCAGCCGAACGGGGCTGCGGGATCGGCGACGACGGCGGTGACTGCTGGGTTCATGGGCAACGACCTATGGGTGGGATTCGATGGGCTGGAGTACGCTGGGGGCATGAGCAGCCACGCGATCGCGACCCCCAATCCGCGCGGGCGCATGGACAAGCGGCAGGCGATGCTCGACGCCGCGCTCGTCGTCTTCGCGCGCGAGGGCTACGCGCAGGCGACGGTCGACCAGATCGCGACCGAGGCCGGCGTCGCGAAGCCGACGATCTACGCCCACGTCGGCGACAAGGAGACGCTCTTCCGGCTGGCGCTGACCGAGACGGCGGCGCGCGCGAACGGGAAGACGCTGGCGCTGCTGAAGTCGTTCCCGACCGACCCGCGGGACCTGCGCGGCGAGCTGACCGCGGTCGCGCAGCAGATCGTCCCCTGCATGGTCGACGAGCAGTCGACGGCGGTCCGGCGGCTCGTCTCGGCCGAGGCGGTGCGGCTGCCGGGCCTGTTCGAGGCGGTTCGCTCCTCGGGCGCCGAGGAGATCATCGAGGCGCTCGCCGGACGGCTGGCGCGGCTCGCCAACGCCGGCCACCTCGAGGTGCGGGACCCGGTCGTCGCCGCCAGCCAGTTCATCGCCCTGATCGCCGGCGACCTGCCGATGATGGCGGTCGTCTCGCCGCACCGGATCACCGAGGCCGAGCGCGAGCAGGTCGTCGCCGACGGCGTCGAGACCTTCCTGCGCGCCTTCGCCCGTCACGACGCCGCCTCCTGAGGAAGCGCCGGGTCGGCGGCCGGGCCGGAGATCGCCGCCGATCGGGCCGGGCGGGGCTCCAGCCGCGGCATCGCCGCCAGCAGCTCGCGCGTGTACGGATGCTCCGGCGCGGTGAAGACCTGTTCGGTCGGGCCCTGCTCGACGATCCGCCCGCCGCGCATCACCGCGACGCGGTCGCTGACCTGCCGCACGACGCCGAGGTCGTGCGAGATGAACAGCAGCGACAGGCCGAGCCGCGTGCGCAGCTCGGCCAGCAGCGCGAGGATCTGCGCCTGGACGGTGACGTCGAGCGCGCTGACCGGCTCGTCGCAGACGAGGATCCGCGGTCCCGGCGCGAGCGCCCGCGCGATCGCGACCCGCTGGCGCTGGCCGCCGGACAGCTCGGCGGGCCGGCGGGTGCGCAGCGCCGGGTCGAGGCGGACCTGCGTCAGGAGCGCGTCGATCGCGTCGCGCCGTCCGCCGCGCACGCGCCGCGGCTGTCCGATCGAGAGCGCCTCGGCGAGCAGGCGCTCGACCGTCCAGCGCGGATCGAAGGCGCTGAGGGGATCCTGCGCGACGAGCTGGATCGTCGCCCGCCGCGCCCGCCGCGCGCGCTCTGGCAAGGCGCTCCACGGCGCGCCCTCCAGCAGCGCCTCGCCGCCGTCGGGGGCGGTCAGGCCGAGCAGCATCCGCGCGGTCGTCGTCTTGCCCGAGCCCGACTCGCCGACGAGCCCGAGCGCCTCGTCGCGCGCAAGCGTCAGCGAGACGTCGTCGACGGCGCGGCGGTCGCCGAAGCGCTTCGTGAGGCCGCGCGCTTCGAGGGCGCCCAGACCCTGTGAGGGCTTCTCGGCACGCTGACGCGGCCGCTCCGCCGCTCGCGCCGCGTCCAGCAGCGCGCGCGTCAGCGGATGGGCCGGGCTGTGCAGGATCCGTTCGCGCGACCCCTGCTCGACGATCTCGCCGCCGGCCATCACCGCGATCCGGTCGGCCAGCCGCGCGACCACGGCGAGGTCGTGGCTGATCAGCAGCAGCCCGGCGCCATCCGCCTTCGTCCGCTCCAGCAGCGCGAGGATCTGCGCCTGCACGGTCACGTCGAGCGCCGTCGTCGGCTCGTCGGCGATCAGCAGCCGCGGCGCGCCAGCCAGCGCGGATGCGATCAGCGCCCGCTGGCGCAGCCCGCCCGACAGCTCGTGCGGCCGCTGCCGCGCGCGCAGCTCCGGCTCCGGAACGCCGGCGGCGGCGAGCAGCTCCAGCACACGCGCGTCAGCTTCGACCCGGGAGTTGGAGGAGTGGGCTCGCACCGCCTCCGCGACCTCCGCGCCCACCCGCCGCAGTGGATCGAGCGCGACGAGCGCGTCCTGCAGCACGAGCCCGACCTCGCGGCCGCGCAGCGCCCGCCAGCCGGGCTCGTCCAACGCGCCGGCGTCGCGGCCGGCGACCCGCAGCGTCTCAGCGGCGACCTGCGCGCGCGGGCCGGCGAGCCCCAGCAGCGCCCGCGCGGTCACGCTCTTGCCCGAGCCGGACTCGCCGACCAGGGCGAGGCACTCGCCGGCCGCGAGCGTGAAGCCGATCCCGCGCACGGCGGCGACGTCCGCGCCGCCCGGCCCGGCGCCGGGGAAGGCGACGCGCAGCCCGCGCACGTCGAGCAGCTCGCCGACAGCGCCGGCTCGCGCGCCGCCCGCGCCCGCGGCGCCCACCCCGCTCACCGCCCGCCTCCCAGCCGCGCGTGCCAGCCGCGGCCCACCACCGTCACGGCGACGACCGTCGCGACGATCGCGGCGCCGGGCGCGAACGAGATCCACCACGCGGTCGCGAGGTAGTCGCGGCCGTCGGCGATCGCCGAGCCCCACTCGGGCGTCGGCGGCTTCGGGCCCATCCCGAGGAAGCTCAGCGCCGAGCCGGCGAGGATCGTCTCGCCGAGCCCGATCGTCGCCAGCACCAGCAGCGGCCGCACGACGTTCGGCAGCAGGTGGCGGCCGACGATCCGCCCAGGCGCCACCCCGAGCGCGATCGAGCTCTCGACGAACCCCGCCGAGCGCACACGCAGCGTCTCGGCACGCACGATCCGCGCGTAGCCGGGCGCGGCACCGACGGCGATCGCCAGCGCGATCTCGCGCGTGCCGTTGCCGACGATGCTGATCACCAGCAGCGCCAGCAGGATCCCCGGGAAGGCGAGCAGCACCTCGACCAACCGCAGCAGCGGCGTCGCGATCCAGCGGCCGGCGAGCGCCGCGCCGAGCCCCAGCAGCACGCCGGCGGTCACCGCGACGAGCGTCGCGCCGACGCCGATCTCGAGCGACGCGCGCGCTCCGTGGACGACGCGCGCGAAGACGTCGCGGCCCTGCTGGTCGGTCCCCAGCCAGTGGTCGGCGCTCGGCGCCAGCACCGCGGCGGCCGGGTCGGTCGCGAGCGGGTCGGCGCTCGTGAAGAGCCCCGGCGCCAGCGCCGCCAGCGCGATCAGCAGCACCACCAGCTCGGCCGCGAGCAACGCCGGCCGCGACGCTCTGCGACGGCCCTGCGCGGCGACGAGGCCGACGCCGGAACGCATCCGCAGCGCGCTCACGCGCGACCTCGCAGCCGCGGGTCGACGAGCGGATAGAGCAGGTCGACGAGCGCGTTGACGACGACGAAGAAGAACGACGACAGCAGCACGACGCCCATCACCGTCGGCACGTCGGCGGAGGAGATCGCGGTCGCCGCGACGCGGCCGATCCCCTGGCGGCCGAAGACGGTCTCGACGACGACCGCGCCGCCCAGCAGCGAGCCGACGATCCAGCCTGAGAGCGTCATCACCGCCAGCAGCGCGTGGCGCAGCGCGTGGTGGGTCCGCAGCCGCAGCTCGGAGATCCCGCGCGCGCGGGCGGTCGTCGCGAACGGCTGCGCGAGCGCCTGCTCGAGGCCGTCGCGCAGCACCTGCGCGAGCATCGCGGCGATCGGCACCGCCAGCGTCACCGCCGGCAGCACGAGCGCGCGCAGGCCGCTCTCGCCGGCGCCGATCACGGGGAACCAGCCGAGCTGGAAGGAGAAGACGGTCAGCAGCACGATCCCGAGCCAGAACGGCGGGGTCGACAGCGCCAGCAGCTCGGCGGCGCCCGACGCCGCGCGTGCGCGCGGCCGGCGGCCGGCGGTCGCCAGCGCCAGCAGCGTGCCGCCGGCGGCGCCGAGCAGGAAGGCGGTCAGCGCCAGCTCGACCGTCGGCAGCAGCTGCTCGCCGACGATCTCCAGCACCGGCCGCTGCAGCTGGTAGGAGGTGCCGAGGTCACCGTGCGCGATGCCGCCGACCCACAGCAGCCAGCGCTCCGGCAGGCTGCGGTCGAGGCCGAGATCGCTGCGCACCTGCGCGAGCAGCTCCGGCGTCGCCGGTCGCAGCCCGATCACCGTCCGCACGGGATCGTCGGCGACCAGTTCGAGCGCGAGGAAGGCGACGGTCGCGGCGCCGACCATCACCGCGACCATCGTCGCCAGCCGCAGCGCGACGCGCCGGGCGAGCGCGCCCCGCGGCGCGCGCCCTGCCCGCGCCGCTGCCAGCGCTCCGCTCACCGCTCCAGCCAGGCGCCTTGCAGCGACAGCGAGGCGGCCGGCGTCCACTCCAGCCCGCGCACGTGCCGGCCGACGCCGACGATCGTCGGATGGACGTAGAAGGGCAGCGCGACCGCCTGCTCCAGCAGCCGCTCCTGGACCTGCGCGTAGGCGGCCTCGCGCGCGCCTCTCTCCTGCGACGCCTGGCCCTCGGCGAGCCATCTGTCGACCTCGGGGTCGGCGAACTTCGACATGTTCGCGCCGCCCTGGTCGAGCGTCCGTCTCGAGCCGAAGAGGTCGTAGAGGATGTCGGGGTCGGGCGACTTGTTGGAGAAGTCGAGCGCGTTGTAGTCGCCGCCGACCATCGGCGTGACGATCTTCGTGTTCGGCGTCGGTCTGAGATCGAGCTCGAAGCCGGCTCTTCTGGCCGCCGACTGCACGAGCTGCTGGAAGGTCGTGCGGTCGTCGCGCGCCTGGAACTCGGCGACGGTCGGCCAGTCGAGTCTCAGCCGTCTGCCGTCCTTGACGCGGTAGCCGTCGGCGTCGCGCTCGCTCCAACCGGCCTCGTCGAGCAGTCTCGCGCTGAGGTCGGGGTCGTAGGCGACGGCCGACTCGACCGGCGTGTAACCGAGCGTCGTCGGCGAGAGGATGCTGAGCGGGGCGGCGAAGGCGCCTCTGTAGAGCGATCTGACGATCGGCTCGACGTCGATCGCGTGCAGCAGCGCCTGGCGGACGCGCACGTCGTCGGTCGGAGCCTTCCGCGTGTTGAGGAAGAGGACGTAGTTGGCGCCGGGGTCGTCGTAGCGGCTGACGGCCAGTCTCGGGTTGCGCGCGATCCCGTCGAGCGCGACCGGCGGGATCGACAGCGCGACGTCGGCCTGGCCGCTGGTCAGCGTGCCGGCGCGGACCGAGCCCTCCGGCAGGTAGCGGAAGACGACCTGATCGAGGTGGGGCGGACCCTGGTTGGCCGCGCCCTCCGGCGCCCATGCGTAGTCGGGGTTGCGCTCGAGCGTGAGGTCGCTGCCCTTGTTCCACTTCACGACGCGGAACGGGCCGGTGCCGATCGGTCGCGTCGGCAGGCTCGCTCTGTCGCCGGCGAGCTGCGCCGGCGAGACGATCCCGAGGAAGGCGTGGGAGAGCGAGGTGAGGAAGGGCGCGTACGGCCGCTTGAGCGTGAAGCGGACGGTCGACGGGTCGACGACCGTGACGCGCTTGATCGGCTCGACGAGCGACTGGGCGCCGCCGGGCGACTCCTGCGGGCCGAGCAGGCGGTCGAAGTTGGCCTTGACGGCGGCGGCGTCGAACGGCTCGCCGTCGTGGAATCTGACGCCGTCGCGCAGTCTGAACTCGTAGACGCGGCCGTCGTCGGAGACCGTCCACTCGCTCGCCAGCCACGGCAGCGGCTCGCCGTCCAGGCTCTGCGCGACGAGCGAGTCGACGACGTTGCGGACCGCGAGCGCGGCGGCGTCGGTGCCGGCGACGCCGGGGTCGAGGTGCTCGGGCTCGGTGTCGGCGGCGTAGGTGAGGGTGCCGCCGTCGACCGCTCTGCCGCCGCTCGGCAGCGCGTCGGCGTCGGCGCTGGCCGTCGTGGCGGCGGTCGCGCCGCCCGAGCCGTCAGAGGAGCCGCAGCCGCTCGTCGTCGCGACGGCGGCGAGCAGCAGCAGCGGCAGCAGCAGGCGGAGGATGGCGTGGGGCGGCGCGACGCCGCGGCGGCGCGTGCGAACGGTCGGCATCTGACGGGCTCCTGATCAGCTCGGCGGCGAACGAAGGGGTGCTACCGGCGAGTAATCTAGACAAAACTAGTCAGGAAGGTCAAATGTACTCATTGGTTCGAGCGCGGGCGCGCCGCACCGGCGCGACGACACGCGCGATGGCGGCGCGGCCGAATCCTGCCGCTCGCGGTGGGGCGCGTCAGGTCCGCGGCAGCGCGCAGCTGAAGCGCAGCGAGGAGGGCGCGAGCGCCTCCTCGACCGAGACGCGTGCCGTCGAGGTGACCGCGTCACCACCGCCGGCGACGAGCCGGTCGTAGCGGTAGCCGAGGCCGCCGATCCGCAGCTGGGAGGCCGGTGTCGCGCTCGGATCGAAGCGCACGAACGGCGACAGCGAGTCGTTGAGGCGCTGCCCGGCCCGCAGTCCTCTGCCCGACGCGTAGCGGGGCCCGTGGCGTCTGATCCACGACTGCCAGACGCGGTCGATGTTCGCGTGGTGCAGCCAGAAGACCGGGTCGTTGGGCGACGTGTTGTTGGCCATCGTGCCGGCGACCGCGTCTCTCTGACCGGGCAGCGGCGTCGCGCCCGCGGTCCAGAGGTGGACGCGGTTGTGCATCTCGTGCGGGGTTCTGTGGTCCTGGATGTGGATCGGCTCGACCCAGCCGTTGCTGCACTCCTCGCCGACCTCCTCGCGCCAGCCCTCGAGGTTGTTGCGGAACGACAGCAGCTCCGACGGCTCGTCGTCGAACGGCGCGACGTCGTAGCTGCCGACGCGCAGCGCGGCGAGCACGTCGGCGCGCGGCGGCAGCGAGTCGACGATCAGCGTGCCGAAGTTGCGCGTGAGGTAGCGCAGGCCGACGGGGTCGACCACCTTCGGATCGACGACCGAGAATCGCCAGCTGCCCTTGCGGAAGGCGCCTCTGGTGACCGCGCCGCCGCGCGCCGGGTCGCCGTCCGGGCCCATCAGGTCGTCGCGGAAGACCGCGCGCGTCGAGGCCGGGTCGGTCCAGTCCCAGTACGGCAGCGCGATCGGCTTGCCGGCCGCCGCCGACAGCGCGCGCTCGAACGTGCGCAGGTAGTAGCGGTGCCACGGCAGGAACGACGGGCTCATGTGCGCCGTGTAGTTCGGGCAGCGGAACACGTCCCGATGCCACGTCACGAAGAGGTCGTAGTACGACTGCGCGCCGAAGCCGCGGTACGGCGACGGCATCCGCTTGAGCGCGAGGATCGCGTTGACGAAGTCGGCCCGCTCGCGGGCGGTCAGGTGCTTGGCGTCTCTGCGCACGACGTCGGCACCCTGCGCCGCGGGCGGCATGGCGACGGCGGACAGCAGCACGGCGACGACGAGCGCAAGCAGCGGTCGCATGGATCTCCTCGGCGGTGGGTGGTCGCGCGGCCGTGGGGCCCCGCCGCGGCGGGGCCCCGTGCGCGTCAGTCGAGCTCGAAGCGGTCGAGGTCCATGACCTTCGACCAGGCCGCGACGAAGTCCTGCACGAACTTGGCCTGCGCGTCGTCGGAGGCGTAGACCTCGGCGAGCGCGCGCAGCTCGGAGTTGGAGCCGAAGACGAGGTCGACACGGGTGCCGGTCCAGCGCACCTCGCCGCTCTCGCGGCTGCGGCCCTCGAACAGCTCCTCGCTCTCGGAGATCGCCTTCCACTCGGTCGAGTTGTCGAGCAGGTTGACGAAGAAGTCGTTGCTCAACGTCTCGGGGCGATCGGTGAAGACGCCGGCCTGCGAGCTGCCGGCGTTGGCGTTCAGCACCCGCAGGCCGCCGACCAGCGCGGTCAGCTCGGGCGCCGACAGCGTCAGCAGGAACGCCTTGTCGAGCAGCAGGTGCTCGGCGGGGACGCCGAGGCCGGGCTGCAGGTAGTTGCGGAAGCCGTCGGCTCTCGGCTCCAGCACCGCGAACGACGAGGCGTCGGTCTGCTCGGCGGTGGCGTCGGTGCGGCCGGGGGAGAACGGCACCGTCACGGCGTGCCCGCCCTTCTGCGCGGCCGCCTCGACGGCCGCGGAGCCGCCCAGCACGATCAGGTCGGCGAGCGAGACGCGCTTGCCGCCCGTCTGCGCGCCGTTGAACGCCTGCTGGATCTTCGCCAGCGCGTCCAGCACCGGCGCGACGCCCGCGTTGACCTCCCAGCCGGCCTGCGGCTCGAGGCGGATGCGGGCGCCGTTGGCGCCGCCGCGCTTGTCGGTGTCGCGGTAGGTCGAGGCCGACGCCCACGCCGTCGCGACCAGCTGGGAGAGCGGCACGCCGGAGGCGAGGATCTGGCCCTTCAGCGCCGCGACGTCGGCGGCGTCGACCAGCTCGTGGTCGACGGCCGGGACCGGGTCCTGCCACAGCAGCTCCTCGGCCGGAGCCGACGGGCCGAGGTAGCGGGAGGAGGGGCCCATGTCGCGGTGCAGCAGCTTGAACCACGCGCGCGCGAACGCGTCGGCGAGCTGCTCCGGGTGCTCGTGGAAGCGCTTGGAGATCTCCAGGTAGACCGGGTCTCTGATCAGCGCGATGTCGGTCGTCGCCATCATCGGAGCGGTCCGCTTCGACGGGTCGTGCGCGACCGGCACCGCCTCCTGCGCCTCGGGGTTGGTCGGACGCCACTGGTACGCGCCCGCCGGGCTTCTCGTCAGCTCCCAGTCGTAGCCGAAGAGGTTCTCGTAGAAGCCGTTGTCCCACTTCACCGGGTCGTTGGTCCAGGCGCCTTCGAGGCCGGAGGTGATCGTGTCGTCGCCCTTGCCGCTGGCGTAGTCGCTGAGCCAGCCGAGGCCCTGCGCGGCGAGCGCGGCGCCCTCGGGCTCGGCGCCGACGTGCGGCTCGGGCTCGGCCGCGCCGTGCGTCTTGCCGAAGGTGTGACCGCCGGCGATCAGCGCGACCGTCTCCTCGTCGTTCATCGCCATGCGGCCGAACGTCTCACGGATGTCGCGCGCGGCGGCGAGCGGGTCGGGCTTGCCGTTGGGGCCCTCCGGGTTGACGTAGATCAGGCCCATCTGGACCGCGCCGAGCGGGTTGGCCAGCTCGCGGTCGCCGCTGTAGCGCTCGTCGCCGAGCCATTCGCGCTCGGGGCCCCAGTAGACGTCCTCCTCGGGCGCCCAGATGTCGGGGCGGCCGAAGGCGAAGCCGAACGTTCTGAAGCCCATCGTCTCGAGCGCCCGGTTGCCGGCGAGCACGAGCAGGTCGGCCCAGGAGATCTTCTGGCCGTACTTCTGCTTGACCGGCCACAGCAGCCGCCGCGCCTTGTCGAGGTTGGCGTTGTCGGGCCAGCTGTTGAGCGGGGCGAAGCGCTGCGCGCCGCTGCCGCCGCCACCGCGACCGTCGTGGGTGCGGTAGGTGCCGGCGGCGTGCCAGCTCATGCGGATGAAGAGCGGGCCGTAGTGGCCGTAGTCGGCCGGCCACCACTCCTGCGACTCGGTCATCAGCGCGTCGACGTCGGCGACGAGCGCGTCGACGTCGAGCTGCTTGAGCGCCTCGGCGTAGTCGAACCCGGTCCCGAGCGGATCGGCCTGCGGGTTGTTCTGACGCAGGATCCGCAGGTTCAGCTGGTGCGGCCACCAGTGCTGGTTCGCGGTGACGCCGACGGCCTGGTGCTCGGCGTGGAGCACCGGACATCCCATCGGTCTGTGCTCGTCGCTGGTGGTGACCGGGCCGTGCTCGTCAGTGGCGCTCATCGTGCTCCTCGTTCGGGGGGTTGGGAACTTCGGTGTGGCTCGGGCGGGTGCGGCTCAGCCGGCGGGGACCGCGGCGCGGCAGTCGGCGCAGCGGCCCCAGTAGACGACCTCGGCCTCGTCGATCTCGTAGCCGTGGTCGTCGGACGGGTGCATGCACGGCATCTGACCGACCGCGCAGTCGACGTCGACGATCCGCCCGCAGTCGCGGCAGATCAGGTGGTGGTGGTTGTCGTCGACGCGCGCCTCGTAGCGGGCCGGCGAGCGCGACGGCTCGATGCGCCGCACGAGCCCCACCTCGACGAGCGCGCCGAGGACGTCGTACACGGCTTGGCGCGAGATCGTGCCGATCTCGGCTCTGACGACCGTGGCGACGTCCTCCGCCGTGCTGTGGGCGCTCCCGGTGACCGCCCGCAGGACGGCGATGCGCTGGGCGGTGGCCTTGAGACCGTGCTGGCGCAGCAGGTCGGGCGACGCGGCAGGGGGCTGAGCTGGCACGCCGACATCATCGGCCCGGCATTGGACCGTGTCAAGTCTTTGAAGGACGCAAGCTGCTTCAGGCCGCTGCCCGCCGCTTCTCACCGCGCCGCGCGCGCCAGTGCCGGCACGAAGCGCGGGGCGGTGATCGTGCCGAGGCCGGTGACGCGGTCGTAGCCGGGGCCGGCGAGGTAGCCGGTGATCAAGTGGCCGTCGGTGAGCCGGCCGTCGAGCGCGTCGCTGAACGAGTTGCTGCCGATCCGCACGTCGACGATGCCGTTGCGGACGGGCTTGCGCGCGAGTCGGTAGATCGCGCGGTTGACGTTGCGCAGCGGCCGGCCGGCACGCTGGCGGGCGAGCGCGGCGATGCCGGCCATCATCGGCGTCGAGACGCTGTTGCCGCTGACGTTCGCGATCGGCGCGGCGGTGCCGGGGAAGAAGACGATGAAGCCGCCGGAGCCGGCGGCGAGCATGCTGACGTCGGGGTAGTTGCGGCCGCGGCCGGTCGCGCCCGTCAGCCGCCGCTGCCATTGCGGACGCGGCGAGAGGTGCGAGATCCCGCCGCCCGACGCGCCGCCGACGTCCGGGCCCCAGGCGACGTCGGGCGCGAGGCGGCGCCCGGCCGCGTCGAGCGTCAGCAGCGTGCCGCCGACAGCGGTCACGTTCGGATCCGCCGCGGGGTAGACCGTCGTCTGGCCTCTCACGCCAGGGGTCGTGACGCCGTCGTCGCCGCTGCCCGCGAAGGCCGGCACGCCGGCGCGGGCGGCGCGGGCGAGCGCGGCGCGGAAGGCGGGATAGCGGCGCTCCGGCGCGCCGAAGCTCATCGAGATCACGTCGGCGCGGGCCGCGACCGCGGCATCGACCGCGCGTGCCAGTGCCTGATCCGCCATCACGTTGCCGTCGACGGCAGCTCCGGGGACGGCGAGGTACAGCAGCCGCGCGCGAGGCGCGATCGCATGGACGGCCTGGACGTCGAGCGCGCCCTCGGCTCCCGCCAGCCCCGCCGCGGGGCCGGGGTCGCCGGCCGGCTCGGCGACCGTCAGCCGCGCCGGTGCGAGCCCGAAGCGCCGCGACTGCGCGCCCAGCGCGTCCGCGAGCATCTCCGACGGGGACATGACGATCGCGACGGTCGTGTCGCGCCCGTCGATTCCCGCGCGGTGGAGGCGGTCGAGGCCGTACGCGCGCTGGACCTGGCGCACGTCGTAGCAGCGCAGCGCCTGCTCGCGGCAGCTGGCCTTGACGGCGGCGACGGAGCTGGGCGCGGAGCGGGCCGCCTGCGGGGCGAGCGACGACGCGGCGAGCACCGCCGCCGCCGTGGTGAGAACGTGGAGAGCGTGGCGCATAGAAGCTGTCTCGGCGCTCCTCGCGCGAACTTGAGACGAGGCGCGGCGGTGGCGATCGCGGCAGTCCGCGCGCGGACACGACGCACGCTGATCCTGCCGTTCGCTCAGCTCACGAGACGAGCTGCTGGCCGCCGTCGATGTCGTACGTCGCGCCGGTCAGCGCGGTGTTGGTCATCAGGTGGACGGCGAGCGCCGCGACGTCGGCCGGACCGACGACGCGCCCGATCGGGAGCGTCGCGCGCAGCTCGTCGCGGCGCTCGTCGAGCCGGTCGCCGAGCAGCGATGCCGACAACGGCGTGTCGACGAACCCGGCGGCGATGAGGTTGACGCGAATCGGCGCGAGCTCGAGCGCGAGGCTGGCGACGAGCGCGGGCATCGCCACCGTGACCGTCGAGGCGATCGCGAGGCCGACGCCGGGGCGACGAGCGCCGGTGCCGCCCATGAACAGCAGCGTGCCTCCGGGTCGCACGTTGCCGGGGGCGTTGCGGGCGACCTCCAGCGCCAGCATGAGGTGCCCGTCGAGCGCTCGGCGCAGCTGCTCGTGGTCCATGTCGGCCACGCGCCCGTAGGTCGGCCGTCCGGCTGTGACCATCACGTGGTCGACCGGCGTCGGCAGCCCTTGGAAGAACTGTCCGAGCGCATCCGGGTCATCCGCGTCGAAGGCCGCGCTGCCGACCGCCCCGAGCTCGCTCGCGGCCCGTTCCAAGCGCTCAGGATCGCGTCCGGTCACGATCACGTCGGCGCCGTCGGCACGGGATCTGCGGGCGACTTCGAGGCCGATGCCGGCGCTGCCACCGATCACGCCGACCGTCTGTCCGCCCAACGCCTGCTGCTCGCCTGCCGGATCGCCCGCTGTGCTCGTCATCGTCGCGCCTTTCCTCAGCCGGCCGCCGGCGGTTCCGCGCCGACCGGCGTGTCCGCCGTCGCGATCTGCGCGCGAAGCGCCTTGAGTGCGGCGACGTAGATCTCCGAGAACGTCGGGAACGGCTGGATCGTGTCGGCCATCACGTCGAGCGGGACGTGGGCGCGGATCGCGAGCGTCGCCTGCTGCAGCCACTCGCCCGCCTCGGGGCCGAGCGCGTAGGCGCCGGTCATCCGCTCGCCGTCGCTGAGGAGCGTCAGGAAGCCGTTCTGCTCCGCGTACGCGCGCGTGTAGGCGGCCGTCTTCGCAACCTCCGCGACCGGCACCGTGGCGCTGAAGCGCGCCGCGCCGTCACCGACCGCGGCCGCTTGCGGGTCGGTGTAGACGACGCGCGGGACGGCCTCGTAGTTGGCCGTCCGCGGCTGCCCGAGGATGTTGGCGGCGACCACCTCGCCCTGGTACTTGCCGACGTGCGTCAGCGGCCACAGACCGGTGACGTCGCCGATCGCCCACACGCCCTCCGCCACCCGCAGCCGGTCGTCGACGGGGACGGCGCGCGCGTCCGGGTCGACGCCGATCGTCTCGAGGCCGATCCCGGCGATCCGGGGCCTGCGGCCGGTGGCGACGAGCAGCCGGTCGCCGCGCAGCTCGCGCCCGTCGTCGAGCGCGACGACGTACTCCTCGCCGTCGCGGCGCGCGGCGGCCGCGCTCGCCGACAGGACCAGCTCGATGCCCTCGCGGCGGAGCGCGTCGCCGAGTGCCTTGCCCAGCGGCGCCGGTTCGCGGGCGAGCAGGTGCTCCGACCTGTCGACGACCACCGCCTCGCCGCCGAGCCGGCGCACGGCTTGCGCCAGCTCGACGCCGACCGGCCCGCCACCGAGGATCAGCAAGCGGCGCGGAACGGCCTTCATCGACGTCGCCTCGCGACTGGTCCAGACGCCGTCGAGCTCGCGCAGGCCGGGAAGCGGCGGCACGACCGGGTCGGCGCCGTTGGCGAGCACGACGTGGTCGGCGGTGTGGCGCACGCCGTCGACCTCGACGACGCCCGGGCCGGCGAGCCGGCCGCTGCCGCGCAGCAGGGCGATCCCGCTGTCGGCCAGCCAGCGCTCCTGGCCGGCGTCGGACCAGTCCGAGACCATGAAGTCACGCCACGCGAGCGCCGCCTCGACGTCGACCTCCGCGCGCGCCGCCGCCTCGCGCGCGCCGTGGACGGCCTCGCCGGGCCGCAGCAGCGTCTTCGACGGGATGCACGCCCAGTACGAGCATTCGCCGCCGACCAGTTCGCGCTCGACGACCGCGACGCGCAGGCCGCCCTCCGCGAGGGCGCCCGCGCAGTGCTCGCCCGGCGATCCGCCGCCGAGCACGATCACGTCATAGTCGCTGCTCATCGCGGCAGCTCCTTCCCGGCGCGTTCGCGCGCCGTTCAGCGGCCGGGCAGCCGCGTCTTGATCTCCTGCAGCAGCCAGCCGTTGCCGTCCGGATCGCTGAACGCGAGGAACGAGCCGTAGTCGGCATGGTCGGGAGCCGGTCCGCTCACGCGTCCGGCTTCCCCCGCGTGATGGAAGATCCCCGTCGCGTCGTGGAATGTCTCGCTGACGTCGATCCCGCGCCCGGTCAGATCGGCACGCGCCGCGTCGATGTCGTAGACCGAGAGCTGCAGGCCCTGCGTCGATCCGGGCGGGGCCGACGAGACCCCGTCGCCGAAGATGATCGAGCAGGCCGAGCCCGGCGGGGTCAGCTGCACGACCCGGTAGCCGTCCTCGACCGCGAGGTCGGCGTCGAGCCGCCACCCGAGCGACTCGTAGAAGCGCTTCGCCCGGTCGACGTCGGAGACCGGCACGACCACGACCTCGAGCTTCATCTCCCCGGGTCGCACCGGAGCGCTGCCGCCCGCACCTTCGCTGCTCGCCTGGACGTCGCTCATCTCTCGGCCTCCTCGATCTCCGCCATGTAGCGCCCGGCGGCCGCCGAGGCTTCGTCCGGCTCGCTCCCGCTCTTCCGTGCGTCCATGTACGCCGCGTACCAGTCCCACCAGTCGTGCGGCGGTGCGACCGCCTCGAACGCACCGTGACGCTCGGACGTCTCGTGCAGCAGCTCGGCAAGCGCCGCAACGTCCATCGCTCTGCTCATCGGAGACCTCCGTGGGTTGGGGGCGGGTCCACTCTCCTCGCATCGACCGGCGAAAGTCAAACCACCATCAGTTAGTATTCCGGTGCAATGAGGCATGGGGTACCTCGAACAAAGCTGCGATTCGACGCGCTCGGTTGCCGCGGTGAGCTTGCGGGAGCGCCCGAGCATCACCCTGGCATCAGCCTCGAAGCCGCGCAGCGGCTCCTGCGAGCGCGCGCCCTGGAAGCGGTCGACGGCGACGACCTCGCGGTGCTCCCGCTGCATCGGACGGCCGCATGGCCGGGGCGCAACGGCACGAGCTGGCTCGTCACCCGCACCAGATGACGATCACGCGCTGCTCGTGCGGACGGCCATGTGCTTCTGCCCGCGCTCCGCGGCGGTGATCGCTCTGGCGGCGACGATCAGCGTGAGGTGGCTGAACGCCTGAGGGAAGTTGCCGACCTGACGCTGCCGTGCGACGTCGTACTCCTCGGCGAGCAGACCGACGTCGTTGGCGAGCCCGAGCAGGCGCTCGAACAGCGCGCGCGCTTCCGCGACGCGGTCGTTCAGCGCGAGCGCGCTGACGAGCCAGAACGAGCATGCGAGGAACTGCCCTTCGTCGCCGGGCAGCCCGTCGTCGGTCTCGGCGGTCGAGTAGCGCGAGACGAAGCCGTCGCGGCCCAGCTCGGCTGAGATCGCGTCGATCGTGCCGGTGACGCGCTCGTCGGTGCCGGGCAGGAAGCCAACGAGCGGGATGTTGAGGACGCTCGCGTCCAGCTCGCGCGAGCCGTAGTACTGCGTGAAGGTGCGGCGCTCGCGGTCGTATCCGCGCTCGCAGATCTCGCGGTGGATCTCGTCGCGCGTCTGTCTCCAGCGATCGATCGGCCCCTCCAGCTCGAACCGCTCGGCGATCCGCACGACGCGGTCGAACACGACCCACGCCATCACCTTCGAGTACGTGTAGTGGCGCCGCTCCCCGCGCGACTCCCAGATGCCGTCGTCGGGCTCGCGCCAGATCGTCTCGATGTGCTCGACGATCGCGCGCCAGCGCGGCCACAGCCGCTTCTCGACTCTGCCCAGCAGATCCGCGCCGAGGTACATGACGGCCGCGACCTCGCCGTAGACGTCGAGCTGGAACTGCTCCGAGGCGGCGTTGCCGACGCGGACAGGCTGTGAACCCTCGTAGCCCGGCAGGTGCGGCAGCTCGAACTCGGTCAGGCGCCGCTCGCCGCCGATCCCGTACATGATCTGGATCTGTCGCGGGTCGCCGGTGCCGACGCGCAGCAGGAAGTCGCGGAAGGCGAGCGCCTCCTCGCTGTAGCCGGCCGCCAGCAGCGCCTCCAGCGCCAGCACCGAGTCGCGCAGCCAGCAGTAGCGGTAGTCCCAGTTGCGCACGCCGCCGATCTCCTCCGGCAGCGACGTCGTCGGTGCCGCGATCAGCGCGCCGGTCGTCTCCGACGTCATCGCCTTCAACGCGATCAGCGACGTCAGCACTTCGTCGCGGTAGGCGCCGTCGTAGCGGCAGCGGCCGCTCCACTGACGCCACCACTCGCTCGTGCGGGCGAGCGCGGAGTCGGCGTCCTCGACCGGCGGCGCCGGCTCGTAGGAGAGGTGCCACGTCAGCGTCAGCCGCTCACGCGCTCCCGCGACGACGACGAACTCGGCCGACGCGGTCCCGTCCTCGACCTCGAGCGGCAGCGGCGTGCTGAGCCGGAAGGCGTCGGGGCCGGCGGTCGCGACGACGCCGTCGGCGGCCCGCTCGATCCACGGGTGGACCGCGCCGTAGTCAGGCCGCAGCGCCAGCTCCATCCGCATCGGAACGGCGCCGCGCAGGCCCTCGACGATCCGCATCAGTCGCGGCGGACCGTGCCGTCGCGGCGGCATGAAGTCGGTCACGCGCACCGCGCCGTCGGCCGTCTCGTGCTCGCGCTCCAGCACGAGCGTGCCGGGCAGATAGCGGCGAGTGGTCGCGCGCGACTCGCCGGCCGGCGCGAGCAGCCAGCGACCGTGGCGCGCGTCGCCCAGCAGCGCCGAGCAGCAGGAGGCCGAGTCGAAGCGCGGCAGGCACAGCCAGTCGACCGAGCCGTCGCGCCCGACGAGCGCCGCCGACTGCATGTCCCCGATCAGTCCGTAGTCCTCGATCCGCATCGCCGGCTCGATGCTCTCGGCTGACCGGCGCGCCGGCAAGCAGGCGCACACCAGTCCGGCCTTCGTGCCGGCATCCCTCCCTCGCGACCACCGCGGCGGTCGCGAGGGAGGAGGGAGTGCGTCAGCGGCGGACCTCGATGCGGCTGGTGAGGGTGCGGGTTCTGCCGCCGCTCGTGACCTTGGCGGTGAGCGTGAGCGTGACCGCCTTGCCACGCGTCCGCGTCGCGAGGCGGCGCTTCGCTCTGCTGCCGAGCTTGACGACGATCCGGTGGCTGCCCGCTCTGCCGGCCGTCTTGGTGACGGTCGCGTAGCGGACCTTGGCGTGCGTCAGGCTGAAGGTGATCTTCCCGCGCGCGGGGACGGCGACGACCGCCACGAGACCGCGCTTGGTCAGCCGCGCCAGCCGCACCGATCTCGTCACGCGCAGCGTCGGCGCTCTCGCGGCAGCTCTTCTCGTGACCGGCGGTCTCGCCGCGGGCGGTCTCACGACCGGCGGGTTCGGCAGCGGCGGTCTCACGACCGGCGGCGTCACGACCGGCGCCTTCAGGTCGACGGCGGCGCGGCCGTAGGGGATCAGCTGGACCGGACCGAGCAGGCCGTATCTCTCGCTGAATCTGACGAACGGGCCGAAGCCGGAGGGGACGGCGTTGCGCAGCGCCGTGGCGACCTCGACCTTCAGCTCGTTGGCGCCGGGCTTCAGCAGCGCGGAGACGTCCCAGCGGCGCTGCGCCGCGACGGTGCCGGGACCGGCTTCGCTGCCGTTGACCCAGATCCGCACGGTGCCGAGGACGGTGCCGAGCTGCAGCAGCGCGCCGCGCTCGGCGGCAGTCCAGTCGGCGGGGAGGTCGAGCGTCGTCGTGTAGGTGCCGACGCCGGCGACTCTCTCGAGCCCCGGGATCTGGACCCATGGCTTCAGCTCGGTCAGCTCGAGGTCGTGGGGGACCGTGCCGGTGGCGGTGGCGCCGTCGATGTGCAGCTGCCAGCTGGCCGGCGTCAGCGGCGCCGGCAGCGGCGGGACGTTCACCGAGCTGCTCGTGCCGTCGCTGAAGCGGACCTCGCGCGGACCGCCCGCGACGTCGCGCAGCTCGACGGTCTGCTCGCCCGTGACGACCAGCTCGTCGTTGGGCGCCGAGACGATGTGACGGGCGGGGACGGGCTCGTCCTTGCGGATCGCGAGCACCGTCGTGCCGAGCGGCGGCAGCGTCAGCGGGATCGACGTGCGCTCGCCGTCCTGCCTGAACGCGGCGAGCGGGGTGATGTCGCCGTTCCAGAGGTCGAGCGCGTACGGCCGCCCCTTCGACGCGAACGAGCCGTCGAAGGTCACCTCGTCGCTGGTCGCGTTGTAGAGGTAGTAGTAGTCGGCGGTCTTCGTCTCGCGCTGCTGCGAGTAGACCTGGACCGGGGTGGACCAGCGCGCGTCCGGCACGACGCCGAGCCGCTGCAGCGCGCCGGCGGCATCGGCCTGGGTGGCGGCGCGCGCGACCGTCGGCGCGTCGAGCAGGCGCTCGATCGCGCGCTGGACGCGGATGTCGCCTCTCGTCGCGTTCTTGTAGGAGGTGTCGCGATTCGGCAGCTCGCCGACGAAGACGACGGCGAGGCCCTGCTCGGCCTCCTCGGCCAGCCGCTCGGCGACCGCGGCCGGCAGCGCGCGCTCGTCGATCACGATCGCGCGGTACCGCGGGCCGCGCGGGAACAGCACGCCGTCTCCTTCGGCGTCGCGGTCGATCACGCCGTTCGGATCGAGGTAGCCGAGCGAGTAGCCGGCCCGCTCCAGCGCGAGCGCGTCGAAGAGGCCCGCGCGCGGGACCTCGACCTGGCCGGTCGCCGCGATCGTGACGAAGCCGTCGCGGTAGATCGCGACGTCGGTGCGCGGGGTGCCGGTCTCCAGCACGGTCGTGCCGCGCGCCCAGTAGTCGCTCATCGGCTTCCAGTGCGCCCACTGCGGCCAGCTTGCGTTCCACGAGTCGGAGACGTACTCGCCGAAGGCGGTGTCGCCCGGCCATCTCGCCGTCGTGCCCTGGTAGCTGGCGCCGTGGAGCGTGATGCGCGAGGTGCCGGCGGCCCACTCCTTGTCCATGATCGTCTTGTAGTCGCCGATGTTGAACGAGTACGCCTTGCCGCCCTGCGCGCCCAGCTCGGAGCTGATCTCGCTCGAGCCGCCCTGGTGCGCTCCGGAAGAGACGTTGCGATGCATGTCGAAGGCGAAGCGCCAGCGGTCTCTGTTGCCGACGAGGTCGTTGACCTGGCGGTCGCCGGCGTTGTAGGACTCGGTGTCGGCGAGGCCGCCCATCCGTGCCAGCTCGCGCGCCGAGCGGATCGTGTCGAGATTCTGGCCGAAGGCCGCCTGCGAGCGGTACTGCACGCCGCGGCTGTCGGCCCAGTCCTGGAAGCTCTGGAGGTGCTCGTCGACGTAGAGGTCGGTGAGCGTCTCGTAGTAGTCGTGGCGGATCCGTCTGCCCTGCTGCTCGGGCAGCTCGAAGTCGGCGACCGGCTCAAACTCTGGCACCCAGAAGCTGTTCATGCCCTGCTGGAAGAAGAGCGGCAGCAGCCGTCTGACGCCGTAGCCGCGGCGCTGCTCGAACCGCGCCGCCATCTCGTGCGTCCAGAAGAGTCCCTCGGCTCTCAGCTCCAGCGAGTCCTCGAAGAAGGAGCCGCCGGCCTTTCGCAGCAGCGCCGCGGCGCCGTCGGTGAACTGGTGCTCGCCGACGTAGCGGCCGGCCGCCGCGACGGGCGCCGCGTCGAAGGCGTCGATCACGTCCTGTCTGGCGTCGCGCTGCCAGAAGGCGAAGACGATCCAGCTGCCCTCGCCCGGCACCTCCCAGGTCAGGTTCCCGCCGGCGTCGACCTCCGCGGTCAGGTCGACCAGCGAGCTGGGGTCGAGCACCGTGCTCGTCGTCGGCGGCGCGTTCACTCTCGTGACCGCGGGGCCGGCGTCGAGCACCTTCGCGGCGGTGACCGCGAACAGTCTGCCGCCGCGCGCGTTGGCCGCGTCGTCATAGGGCGCCGGAGCGGGGCCGTCGAAGGTCGTCCCGCCGGTGACGTCGGCGCGGCCGTACTGCAGCTCCTGCTGGCTGAGGCCGCTGCCCGCTCTCGTGTTCGGCGTCGTCACCGGCCAGTTCGCGCCGATCGTCATGTCGACGGTCATCCCGAGCTTGTCGGCCTCGTCGAGCGCGGCCTCGAGGTTCTCGCGCTGCTCGGCGGTCGCCCAGTTCGCGCGCCCGAACGCGATCTCGACCGAGCCGAAGCCGGCGGCCGCGAACTCGCGCATCTCCCTGCGGGTCTCGGCGACGCTCATCGGTCCCAGCGGCAGGCCGTTGCCGAAGAACTGGCCCCACCACCAGCGCGTCTGCGGCCGCACGTCGCTCGCCGGCGTCTTGAACGCCTGCGGCTGCACGAGCGGCTCCGGGTGGGGCGCCAGCGCGGCGGTTGCCGGGCCGGCCGTTGCCGTCGTCACGCCAGCCGCCAGCGCGAGCGCCGCGGCGATGCACGGCGCCTTCGATCGTCTCATCTCGTCTCCTCCGATACGGCGACGCCCCGGTCCCCGGGACGCATCCCAAAACACAACAGGAACGATCACGATCGTACAGCAAAGACGGGTGGCAGCACCCGTTTAACTTTTCGGCTCGGCTCCCGGGCGGTGCGAGGCGTCATACTCAGCGCGGCGGTGACCAGAGCGACGAAGCGACCGCGCGCCGACGCGCAACGAAACCGCGAGGCGCTGCTCAGAGCCGCGCAGCAGGTCGTCCAGCGCGACGGCACCGACATCTCGATGGACGAGGTCGCCGCGCTGGCCGGAGTCGCGAGAGCGACCCGCTACCGGCACTTCCCGACGCGCGAGGCGCTGCTCGAAGCGCTCATGCGCGACTTCGTCACCCAGCTCGGCCGCGCGCGCGACGCCGTCGAGGACCCGGCCGACGCCTTTCTCGCGCTGATCGAGCTGGCCGCCGCGGGCATCCGCGACAACCCCGGCCTGCTCGAGGTCGCCGCCTACAAGGACGTCCCGCCGGCGCTGCGCGAGGAGCTGCGCCGCGAGACGCAGGAGCTGATCGCCGAGCCGCTGCGGCGCGCGCAGGCGGCCGGCCGCGTCCGCGACGACCTGCGCCCGACCGACTTCTCCGTGATCGTCGCGCTCGCCGGCGCGGTCGCCGAGCTGGCCGGGCAGGCCGACGCCAACGCGCCGTTCGATCGCGGCATGACGCTGCTGCGCGAGGCGCTCGCCCCGCGGCCGCGCTTCGAATTGCCCTGACGCGAGCCCCGCTCAGGGGGCGGCGAGGATCCGGTCGAGGTGCGCGAGCGGCTCCTCGACCGTGGTCGTGCGCAACTCGTCGAGCCAGACGCGGTAGGCGGCGACGGCGCGCGCGACCAGCAGGCGGGTGTGCCAGTCGGCGCTGCCGCCCCTGTGGTGGCGGGCGTGGAGCAGGTCGGCCATCGCGCGTTCGCGGTCGGCGAGCTGGACGACCGGTGACGCGCGCACCGCCGTCGTCTCCTGCACGACGCGGAAGTAGGGGGCGAGGCGCTCCCAGTCGTCGAGCATGTAGCGGGCGAGGGTGCGCAGCGCGCCGTCGAGCGCCTCGGCGTCGGACAGCTCGGGCGGGGCCTGCGCGAGCGCGGCCTGCATGCGATCGGCCATCTCGCGGACCGGCTCCAGCAGGACGTCCTCCTTCGCCGGGAAGTAGCGGAAGAAGCTGCGCTGGGCGACGTCGGCCGCCTGGCAGATCTCGGCGACCGAGACGGCGTTGTAGCCCCGCTCGCTGAACAGCGCGATCGCGACGTCGACGACTCTCGCCTTCGCCGCGGCGCGCTTGCGCTCGCGCAGCGACGGCGCCGCGGCGGCGGCCGGGCGCTCGTCGGGTTCGGTGGCTCCTGGTGTCGGCATCGCGGTCGATTGTCGTGCGCGCGAAGGACGTGACGCTTCGACGCGGCTACGCCAGCAGCCGTCTCAGCGCCAGCTCCAGCACGTCGGCGCGGCTGCGCGCGCCGTGGTCGGCGGCCATGAAGTGGTTGCCGATCCACAGCGCGCCGACGAGCAGGGAGCGGGCCTCGACGTCGCCCTCATCGGCGCAGAAGTCGCCGAACAGCGCGCGCAGGTAGTCGGCGCGGCGGTTGTCGACGCGGCGCAGGCGGGCGGCGACGGCCGGGTCGCGCCGGGCCCAGTCGCGCACGGCGAGGTCGATCCGCAGCAGGTCGCCGCGGGCGGAGGCGAGCGCGAACAGGCGCCGCAGCCGGGTCCTGCCGTCGCCGCCCTCCTGCTCGACCTGCGCGATCGCTTCCTCGATGCTGATCCGCTCCCACGCGTCGAGCATCTCCTCCAGCAGCGCCCCGCGGTTGTCGAAGTGCCAGTAGAAGCCGCCCTTGGAGACTCCCAGCGCCTGTGCCAGCGGCTCGATCCGGACGGCGTCGGGGCCGCCGGCGGCAAGCGCCCGCAGGCCGGCGTCGATCCAGCTGCTGCGCGGGGTGCGGGTGGCGGCCATCGCCCACTTCTATCGCGTTCGGCAGCAGATTGACACACCGGATCTCGGTGGCTAGGCTCATTCCATACGGCACCGTATGGATGGAGGCGACCGAGATGCAGCTCCCGAACAGCGCGCACACCTCCCGGCCGTGGCGGATCCACGAGCTGACCCCCGACTTCCGGCTCGAAGACGTGTGGGCGCTGCCGACGCCCGGCGGCCGGCGCGAGGACCTGCCGAGGCTGGTGGAGCGTTTCGCCGCGGGCGATCCGGCGCAGGGCCCCTCGTGCGTCGCCCGCGCGCTGTGGGCGATCCGCTGGAAGGTCGGCGGCCTGCTCGGCTGGGACGACGACGAGACCGGTGTCGGCAGCAGGGTCGAGACGCTGCGTGACCGCATGCCGGACGATCTGCGCGACGCTCCGTCCGGCCCGCGGTTCGCGACGATGCCCTTCACCTCGCTGTACCTGCTCGAGGACGAGTGGGCGGCCGAGGTCGCCAACGCGACGATGCACGGCGTGATGCACATCGGCTGGGTGCCGGACGGGGAGGGCGGCTACCGCGGCCAGATGGCGGTCCTCGTGAAGCCCAACGGGCGGCTCGGCAGCGCGTACATGGCCGCGATCCGGCCGTTCCGGCACCTGATCGTCTACCCGCCGGCGATGCGGCAGATCGAGCGCGAGTGGCAGGCGCGCGACCGGGAGCCCGCGGTGACGCGCGCCTGACGCGCCGGGCGGCGGCCGGGCGGCCGCTGTCGTCATGATGGCTCTCGCGTCGCACGGCCCCGGCGCACATCCGCCCGACTGACAGAGGAGCCTTTCCTGATGAAGCTGATCGGAGCCGGCGTCGCCCGCACCGCCACGACGACGCAGATGGTGGCGCTGGAGATGCTCGGGATCGGGCGCTGCTACCACATGCGCGACATGATGTCCGACCTCGAGCGCAGCGTTCCGCTGTGGGAGGCGGCGCGCGACGGCAAGGCCGACTGGGCGACGATCTTCGACGGCTACGTGACGACGGTCGACTGGCCGTCGGCCTTCTTCTACAGAGAGCTGATGGAGGTCTACCCCGACGCGAAGGTGCTGCTGAGCGTGCGCGACGGGGAGGCGTGGGAGGCGAGCATGCGCGAGACCGTCTACGCGATGTTCTACGGCGACTCCGTGATGGCGCACGTGCTGCGCGCCCGCTACCACGTCGACGAGCTGTGGCGCCGCTACATGGACGTCGTCGCCAGCATCTCCTTCGAGCAGTACGGCCCCTACGCCGGCAACCACCACGACCGCGCGTCGCTGATCGGCGCGATGGAGCGCTGGAACGAGCAGGTGAAGGCGCACGTGCCGGCCGACCGGCTCGTGGTCTGGTCGCCGAAGGACGGCTGGGAGCCGATCTGCGAGGCGCTCGGCGTGGCGGTTCCGGACCAGCCGCTGCCGCACGTCAACGACACGCAGGGCTTCAAGGACATGCTGATCGGCGGCTCGCTGAGAGCGCTCGACGGCTGGTGGGCCGACACGCACCCGGCCTGAGCCCGAACCTGACCCCCTGTCATGGCAGGGGGGAGTGTGGGGCGAACCCTGGGGTGGCTCCCCGCGGCGGTTTGGCAGGGCAGGGGCGATCGTGGAGGCATGCTCCAGCTGCCTCTCACGAGACCCCCCCGAAACGACGACACCACCCGCGCGCGGCCCCGCCGCGCGGGCACGGCGCTGCTCGCCGCCGGCCTGGCGTCGCTCGCCTGCGCCGGCCCGGCCGCGGCGGCCGGCATCGAGCTGTACGGCGTCGAGGTCGACGCGATCGTCGAGACCTCCTACAGCGGCGAGTCGCACTCGACGGAGTTCGAGCACGACGCGTCGCTGGCCACCTCCACCCACGTCACCGCCGGCTTCCTCGCCAGCATCGACCGCGCCGCCGGCGGCCGCATCATCGGCGCGACCGGCGAGGACCAGCACACCGCCACCACGACCGGCACGATCACGACGCGCGAGCGCGAGTTCGACGACAACGCCGACGACTGGTGGGAGCGCGCGACCGAGTGCAGAGGCGCCGGCCAGAACAAGAACGACGAGGGCCGCACGTCGCTGCGCGCCGATCCGCTGACGCCGCTCGTCGGCGCCTCGCTGATCCTCAACCTCGCCGACGAGCTGCTCGTCGACGTCACCTGCACGGACACCGGCCCCAACGGCGGCGCCGGGCCGCGCTCGTTCACGCTCAACAGCCCGATCCCGGAGGACGAGCTCTCCGGCGTGAACGGCCCGCTGGCGGTCAGCTTCGACCTGCCGGAGGAGGCGACGAGAGCCGGCAAGGTGATCCAGCTGTTCGAAGGCCCGGCCGAGGGTCAGGCCGCCTACTGCCCCGAGACGCTCGCCGAGCAGCCGTACCTGAAGCGCTGCACCGTCAGATTCCGCGGCACGATCACGCTCGAGAAGGTCTCGCTCGACCAGCCGCAGCCGCCGGTCACCCCGCCGCCGGTCACCCCGCCGCCGGTCGCCGTGCCGCCGGCCCCGGCGCCGCCGACGACCGCGCCTGAGAGATCGCAGCCGAGCGCGACCGTGCCGGCGAAGCAGCGCGCGCGACTCGACGCGAAGGGCGCGCGACTGACCTTCCGTGCCGCCTGCCCCGCCGGCTGCACGGGCTCGGCGACGATCCGCGTCCCCGGCGCGAGACCGAAGAAGCCGCGCACGCTCGCCGCGATCAGGCTGCAGCTGCCGCGCGCCGCGCAGGCGAGAACGGTCGCCCTGACGGTCCCCAAGCGCGCCCGCAAGCAGCTCCTGCGCAGCCGCGGCGCCGTGATCGTCGTGGCGCTGAAGGACCGCGTGAGCGGACGGACGACGACCACGACCCTGAAGGTGACCCGCTGATGCGCACGACGACCAGAGCCCGGCGCCTGCGCGCCTCGATCGCCGCCGTCGGCGCCGCGCTGCTGCTCGCGCCGGCCGCCGCCTCGGCCGACTCGATCGCCTACGTCAAGGACGGCAACGTCTGGCTCACGACGCCCGACGGCGCGCGCCAGTACCAGGTCACCTTCGACGGCGGCTACTCGACCGTCTCGCAGGCCGACAGCGGCCGGATGGTCGCGCTGCACGGCGACAGGATCCGCACCTTCGACCCGCGCGGCGAGATCATCAACGCCGACGGCACGACCAGATACGACATCCGCACGCCGCACTCCTACTCGATCCCGGAGACGCCGTTCCGCGGCCCGTTCGATCCGGTCATCTCGCCGAACGGGATGAAGATCGCCTACACCTGGTACTACACGCAGACCGGCTCGACGCCCAACTGCAACCCGTCGACCGGCTGTCAGACCGTCTACAGCCGCCAGGGCACGGGCTACATCTCGCCCGACGGCAGAAGCCCGTTCGACAAGCCGGGCTGGAGCGAGCAGACCGGCTGGGTCGGACCGTCATGGCACGCCGACGGCGAGACGCTGCTGTCGGACCCGATCCAGGTCGGCAACCGCGACGCGGTCGTGCACACGCCCGGCGACGACTCCAGCGGCCTGCCCGGCGGCGTCTCGCCGTGGTTCTTCGAGCCGGCGGCGAGAGGCGGTCTCGGCGACGGCGAGATGACGCCCGACGAGTCGCGGATGGTCTTCGTGACCGGCGAGCAGGACGAGCAGATGTTCATCTACCGCGCGATGGGCGGCTATCCGCACGCGCCGGACGACTGCCTCTACCTCGAAGGCGACGCGGGGGACGGCCGCTACAGCTCGCCGTCGTGGTCGCCCGATGGCCGGCAGCTCGCCTTCGCCGACGCCCACGGCGTCAACGTGCTGCCGTTGCCGGAGATCGCCGACGAATGTCCGGAGGTGAGAGAAGGGGAGTACAGCTCGCGTCTGCTGATTCCCGGCGCGACGAGCCCCGACTGGGGACCCGCGGATGTGCCGCCGGCGCGGCCGCTGCCGCCGGAGAACCCCGGTGGCGGCGGCGGTGGAGGCGGCGGAGGCGGCGTCGTGGGTGGCGGCGGCGGGCCGCTCCCTGGCGGCGGGTCGGTCACCCCGAAGCCGGACACCGTCAAGCCGCCGCGCGGCGCCGCGATCACGCTGCCCAAGCGCGTCGCGCTCGGCGTCGCGCTGAAGCGCGGGCTGCCGGTCCAGCTCTCCGGCCTGCCGGCCGGCACGGTCAAGGTGACGGCCAGCGCGCGCGGCACGACCGTCGCGAGCGGCCGCGCGAAGGTCGGCAGATCAGGCAGCGCGCGGGTGACGCTGCGCTTCAGCGCGAAGGCGCGCAAGCGCCTGCAGCGCCAGCGGTCGCTGACGCTCGCGCTGAAGGCCGGCAAGGTGCGCGCGTCGGTCACGCTGAAGCGGTAGCGAGACCTCGATTCAGCTGGGGGAGATCGCCTCCGTCGTGCTGTGCTCCAGCGCCCACGCCAGCGCGTGGTCGGCGATCTTCTCCCAGCCCTCCAGGGCGACCATGAAGTGCGGGCCCTCGAACTCGGTGATCTCGGTGACCGTGTCGGACTTGTAGTGCTTGTGGTTCGAGCGCTGGACGGCCGGCGGCATGATGTGGTCCTGGGTGCCGGAGATGAACAGCAGCGGCGCGCGGTCGTCGTTCTTGTAGTCGACCCACGTGTCCTGGTGACCCGGCTGGATGTTGGCGAGCACGCTGTTCCAGAGGATGCCGCCGTTGGCCGGGATCGCGTAGCGCTCGTACAGTCTGCGCGACAGCTCCTCGTCGACGCCGTTGGTGAAGGCGTACTGGAACTGCTCGTGCGTGAAGCCGACGGCGCGGTGGCGGTTGGCCGGGTTCTTCAGCACCGGGAAGGTCGAGCGCAGCTGCGACAGCGGCGCGACCGGGACGCCCTCGGTCGGCGCCGAGTTGATCGCGACGCCCGCGGCACCGAAGCCGTGGTCGAGCAGGATCTGCGTGAAGGCGCCGCCGGCCGAGTGGCCGATGATGATCGGCGGCTTGTCGAGCTCCTTGATCGCCGACTCGTACCGCTCGATGATCTGCGGCACGGTGACCTGCTCGATCGGCGTCGGGTCGGCGTTGAGCGCCTCCACCTCGACGTCGAAGCCCGGATAGGCCGGCGCGATCACGCGGTAACCCGCGGCCTCGTAGTGCGCGATCCAATGCTCCCAACTGCGGGGCGTCATCCAGAATCCGTGCACCAGCACGATCGTGTCGGGAGCGGTCGTCTCGGACGACATGGGCCGGGTCCTTTCGGGAGGCGTGAGCGGAGGCGCGAGCCTATAGCGGGGACGGGCGCACGTCGATGAATTTCACGTGAATTGCGGCGGGCGGATCAGACGGCCGCGGCCGCCGGCCTCGCCCGCCGCTCTGAGCCGCGCTATCGCGCGGGCTTGACCGCGCGCACGATCGCGGCGGCGGCGTGCTCGTGGACGCGGTGCGTCTCGCGGATCTCGATCTGCGCGAGGCCGGCGTCGGTGAGCGCCTGCTCGAACTCGGCGCGCGTCAGCGCGCCGGCCACGCAGCCGGTCCACTGCTGCATGTCGGCGCGGGTGGCGGCGTCCATGTCGGGGTCGGCGATCACGTCGGAGATCGCGAAGCGGCCGCCGTCGCGCAGCACGCGCGCCGCCTCGCGCAGCACTCGCGGCTTGTCGGCGGAGAGGTTGAGGACGCAGTTGGAGATCACGACGTCGACGCTGCCGTTGGCGAGCGGGAGCTGCTCGATGTAGCCCTTGACGAACTCGACGTTCGCGACGCCGGCCTCAGCAGCGTTGGCGCGCGCGAGGTCGAGCATCTCGTCGGTCATGTCGAGTCCGATCGCGGTGCCGGTGGCGCCGACGCGGCGGGCGGCGATCAGCACGTCGGCGCCGGCGCCCGAGCCGAGGTCGAGGACGGTCTCGCCCTCGTGCAGGTCGGCGACGGCGGTCGGGACGCCGCAGCCGAGCGAGGCGGCGACCGCGGCCTCCGGCGCCTCGGCGGCGGCGCCGTCGTAGAGCGTCGCGCCGAAGACCTCCCGGCCCTGCGCGTCGGTCGTCGAGACCGGCGTCGCGGAGGCCGGTCCGCAGCAGCCGGCGCCGTTCGGCTGGTCGGTCGCGCTCGTGCGCGCCGCGGCGGCGTAGCGCTCGCGCACGGCCTCGCGGATCGCGTCGGCGTCGGCGGTGGTGGTGGTGTTGGTCAGGTCAGCCATGCGGACAGCTCCTTCAGCGCATCGGGGCGGACGTAGTAGTAGGCCCACAGTCCTTGACGTTCGGAGTCGACGATTCCGGCCGCGCGCAGCTTCTTGAGGTGGTGGGAGAGGGTCGGCTGGCTGATGTCGAACAGCGGCACCAGTTCGCAGACGCAGACCTTGCCGGCGTGCTTGCGCAGCACGTCGACGAGCTGCAGGCGGATCGGGTCGCCGAGCGCCTTCGCGACCTCGGCGAGCCGCAGCGCCTGCGCGCGGTCGACGTCGGGGTAGACGACCGGCACGCAGCACGGCTCGCCGGCCGGTCGCTTCGTCTTGGGCGCGAGTTCCAGATCGACGGGCATCTATCTACAAATATCGATTGAAGTGATGGATGTCAATGGATAGGGTGGACGGCGTGACCTCGACCTCGTCGCCGCACCGTGCCCCGGCCGCTGAGGCGGTCGCCGGCCGCCTCTCGACGCTCGACCGCTTCCTGCCGCTCTGGATCGCCGTCGCGATGGCCGTCGGCCTCGGCCTCGGCGCGCTGATCCCCGGCTTCGACGACGCGCTCGAAGCGCTCCAGATCGGCACCGTCTCGCTGCCGATCGCGCTCGGCCTGCTGCTGATGATGTATCCGGTGCTGGCGAAGGTCCGCTACGAGGAGCTGGGCCGCCTGCGCGGCGAGCGCCGCCTGATCGTCAGCTCGTTGGTCCTCAACTGGATCGTCGGACCGCTGCTGATGTTCGCGGTCGCGTGGATCTTCCTCGCCGACCAGCCCGAGTACCGCACCGGGCTGATCGTCGTCGGCCTCGCGCGCTGCATCGCGATGGTGCTGATCTGGACCGAACTCGCCTGCGCCGATCGCGAGGCGACCGCGCTGCTGGTCGCGATCAACTCGCTCTTCCAGATCGTCGCCTACTCGCTGCTGGGCTGGTTCTACCTGACCGCGCTGCCCGACCTGCTCGGCCTCGACGCGCAGGGCTTCGAGGTGTCGATGTGGGAGGTCGCGCGCACCGTGCTGATCTTCCTCGGGATCCCGCTGCTGGCGGGCTGGCTGACGCGCGTCGTCGGCGTGCGGCGACGTGGTGCCGACTGGTACGAGCAGCGCTTCCTGCCGCGGATCGGCCCGCTCGCGCTCTACGGCCTGCTGTTCACGATCGCGCTGCTGTTCGCGCTCCAGGGCGACGCGATCGCCGACGCGCCGCTCGACGTGGCGCGGATCGCACTGCCGCTGCTCGTCTACTTCACGCTGATGTTCGCGCTCTCGTTCCTCGCCGGCGTACGGCTCGGCCTCGGCTACGAGCGCACTGCCACGCTCGCCTTCACCGCGGCGTCGAACAACTTCGAGCTGGCGATCGCGGTCGCGATCGGCGTCTGGGGCGCGACCTCCGGGCAGGCGCTCGCCGGCGTCGTCGGCCCGCTGATCGAGGTGCCGGTGCTGGTCGCGCTCGTCTACGTCGCACTGTGGATGCGGCGGCGCTGGTTCGCCGACGCCCCCGCGCCGCATGACGCGCCCGCCCGCCCGCAGCTCGCAAAGGAGACCACCTGATGGCCAACGTCCTCTTCGTCTGTCTCCAGAACGCCGGCCGCTCGCAGATGAGCGAGGCGCTCTTCACGCGCGCCGCCGCCGGCCGCGGCCACACCGCGCGCTCGGCCGGCACGACCCCGGCCGCGCAGGTCCACCCCGAGGTCGTCGTCGTGATGCGCGAGCTGGGAATCGACCTCGCCGACCGCATCCCGCACCGCCTGAGCGACGACGACGCCCGCTGGGCCGACGTCGTCGTCACGATGGGCTGCGGCGACGCCTGCCCGTACATCCCCGGTCGCCGCTACCTCGACTGGCAGCTGAGCGACCCGCACGGCCAGGAGCTCGACGCCGTCCGCGCGATCCGCGACGAGATCGGCGCGCGGGTGAAGGCGCTGCTCGGCGAGCTGAGCTAGCCGCGCCGGCCCGCCCGCGACTCTCCTGCGTGAGGCCCGCTCGATGCGGGTAGCGGTCGGATCGACCGCGACCTCGAGGAGGTTCCCGCAATGAGAGCACTGACCTGGCACGGCGTCCACGACGTGCGCGTCGACACCGTCCCTGACCCGCGCATCGAGCACCCGACCGACGCGATCGTGCGGGTCACCTCCAGCGGGATCTGTGGCTCCGACCTGCACCTCTACGAGGTGCTCGGCGCCTTCATCGACGCGGGCGACATCCTCGGCCACGAGCCGATGGGGATCGTCGAGGAGGTCGGCTCAGAGGTCAGACAGATCGCCCCGGGCGACCGCGTCGTGATCCCCTTCAACGTCTCCTGCGGCCACTGCCTGATGTGCGGCGACGGGCTGCAGTCGCAGTGCGAGACGACGCAGACGCGCGAATACGGCACCGGCGCCGCGCTGCTCGGCTACACGAAGCTCTATGGCCAGGTCCCCGGCGGACAGGCGGAGTTCCTGCGCGTGCCGCAGGCGCAGTACGGGCCGATCAAGGTCCCCGAGGGGCCGCCCGACGACCGCTTCGTCTACCTCTCCGACGTGCTGCCGACCGCCTGGCAGGCGGTCGAGTACGCCGACGTGCCGCCCGGCGGCAGCCTGCTCGTGCTCGGGCTCGGGCCGATCGGCGAGATGTGCACGCGGATCGCGCAGCAGCGCGGCGTCGAGCAGGTGCTGGCGATCGACCTCGTGCCAGAGCGGCTGGCGCGCGCTCGCGGCCACGGCGTGCAGGCGATCGACCTCAGGGACCACGACGACCTGCCCGGCTACGTGCGCGAGCTGACCGACGGCCGCGGCCCCGACTCGGTGATCGACGCGGTCGGGATGGAGGCGCATGGCTCGCCCGTCGGCAAGCTCGCGCACCGGCTCACCGCGCTGCTGCCCGACGTCGCGGCGCAGAAGCTGATGCAGACCGCCGGCGTCGACCGGCTCGCCGCGCTGCACATGGCGATCGAGCTGGTGCGCCGCGGCGGCACGCTGTCGCTCTCCGGCGTCTACGGCGGAGCCGCCAGCCCGATGCCGCTGCTGCAGCTGTTCGACAAGCAGATCACGATCCGCCAGGGCCAGGCGAACGTGAAGCGCTGGATCGACGACCTGCTGCCGCTCGTCGGCGACGACGCCGACCCGCTCGGCGTCGAGCAGTTCGCGACCCACCGCGTGCCGCTGGACGACGCCCCGCACGCCTACGAGATCTTCCAGAAGAAGCAGGACGGCGCCTTCAAGGTCCTGCTCCAGCCATAGGTGCTCGCCCGTCCGTCATTCGACCAGGAGGAGAACCCATGATCCTGCGCATCGACCGTCTGCAGACCGAGCTGCCGCCGCCGTCCGCTCCAGATCCGAACGGCGCGGCCGCCGTCCAGGAGCTGCTGGGCGGCAAGTTCGGCGAGATGTCGACGTTCATGAACTACACGTACCAGTCGTTCAACTTCCGCAACCGGCAGGGAGCGCGGCCGTTCTACGACCTGCTCGCGTCGATCGCGGCGGAGGAGTTCGGCCACATCGAGCTGGTCTCGGCGACGATCAACACGATGCTGACCGGCACCGCCGATGAGGGGCTGCTGGACAGAAAAGGGAGAGGGCGCAGAAGAGGTCTCGGCACCCCGCTGGGCGCTCTCAAGGACGTGCGCAACACGCAGCACTACCTCGCGCCGGGCGGCGCGGGCGCCGTCGTGCAGGACTCGATGGGCAAGCCGTGGAACGGCGACTATGTCTTCTCCTCGGGCGACCTCGTCGAGGACCTGACGCACAACTTCTTCCTCGAGACCGGCGCCCGCAGCGGCAAGCTGCGCGTCTACGAGATGGTCGACCACCCCGCCGCGCGGGCGCTGACCGGCTACCTGCTCGTGCGCGGCGGCGTCCATCAGATCGCCTACGCGCGCGCCCTGGAGAACCTGACCGGCGCGAACCTGATGAGACTGTTCCCGTCGCCCCGGATCCCGACCGACAAGATCCCCGAGTGCAGACCGCACATCGACCGCGGTGAGCACCTCAAGCTCTACCGCTTCTCGCCGGCCGACTTCCTCGAGATCGGCGCCGTCTTCAACGGCCCGCACCCGGAGACGGGGGAGGAGCTGACGGTCGCCGAGGAGCCGATGCCCGAGGGCGCGCTGCCGAACGACCTGCCGCCGCAGCCGGGCGTCTTCGCGCCCGACTTCGCGCCGGAGGAGATCGCCGAGATCGCGGCGAGATTGCGCGTCGCGGCCGGCCTGCCGAGAAAGCCGACGGGCGAGGTCGCGTGAGCGAGGCGGCTGCGGAGACGGCGGGCGCCAGCCGCTTCGGCGCCGGCGATCCCTTCACGCTCGGGGTCGAGGAGGAGCTGTTCCTCGTCGACCCCGTCACGGGCGACCAGATCAACGCCTCGACGGCGGTGATCGAACGGCTGGGACCGCTCGACGGACGGGTCGAGCGCGAGCTGCACGCCTGCCAGGTCGAGCTGATCACCGACGTCTGCCGCACGGCGTCGGAGGCGGTCGGCACGCTCGGCGGGCTGCGGCGCTCGGTGATCGCCACCGGCGCCGGCCTGCTCGGCACCGGGACGCACCCGGCCGCCGCGGAGGGCGAGGCGGAGATCACCGACAAGGAGCGCTACGAACGGATCCGCGAGCTGCTCGGCGACGCCGTCGCGACGCCGGTCAGCGGGTTGCACGTGCACGTCGGGATGCCCGACGCGGAGACGGCGATCCACGCCTTCAACGGCCTGCGCCGCCACCTTCCGCTGCTGCAGGCGCTCGGCGCCAACTCGCCCTTCCGCCACTGCCGCGACACGGGGCTGGCGTCGGCGCGCGAAGTCACGACGCGCGGCTGGCCGCGCTCCGGCGTGCCGCGCGCGATGCGCGACTTCGAGGACTTCTGCGCGACCAGCGCGCTGCTGGCGCGCGCCGCGGATGTGCCTGACTACACGTGGTTCTGGTGGAAGCTGCGCCCGCATCCGCGGCTCGGCACCGTCGAGATCCGCGCGCTCGACGCGCAGACCTCGCTCGACGACCTCGCCGGTCTCGTCGCGCTCGTCCACTGTCTCGCTCGCCACGAGAGCGAGCACGACCGCGGAGGGGGACCGCCCGGCGAGCTGCTCGACGAGGGCGTCTTCCGCGCCGCGCGCTACGGCGTCGCGGCGCGGCTGCCCGACGCGGAGGGCCGGCTGCGGCCGGTCGCCGACCTGCTCGAAGACGCGCTCGCGGTCTCCCGCGGCCACGCCCGCGAGCTGGACTGCGCCGACGAGCTGGAGTCGCTGCGCGGCCTCGTGCAGCGCGGCGGCGGCGCCGGGCGCCAGCGCGGCATCCACGCGATCGGCGGGATGGGGACGCTGCTGCGGGAGACGACGGCGCTGACAGCGGCGGGGGCGGTCTCGTAGGTGCGGCCGGCGATCACTTCACGCGCGTGAACGTGACCGCCGTGCTGGTCGTGTAGCACCACTCGAACAGGTCGGGCCGCGGCGGCGACGTCAGTCTGCAGTCGCCGCCGTAGTTCTCGTTGCTGGCGCGCAGCGTCACGCTCGCTCTGCGCGCAAGCCCGAAGACCCGGCGGACGCCGCTGATCTGCTCGACCGCGAGCAGTCCGGGGCTGAGCAGCGAGTCGCCCTCGGTCAGCACGATCCCGGCGTCGGGTGCGCAGTTGACGTACGTTCTCGTCCCCGGTCTCAGCTGCGGGATCACGGTGAGGCGATCGCCCGACTGTCTGAAGCCGTCGTTCTGGAAGTCGAACGCGAGCGTTCTGGTCCCGCACGCCTGCGGCAGCTGCACCGTGCGCGCGGGGCCGCAGCCGCCGCCCTCGCAGGCCGGCGGCGGCTCGTGATCGGTGACCGCGGAGGTGCGCGTGACGCTCGCCACCACGCGCGGCTGCCGCAGCACCCCGCCGAGCGTGAACGCGGGGGTGCCGGCGCCCAGCATGCCTCTCGGCAGGCCGCGGTTGTCGATCGCCGTGATGCGCATCGGCCGCGTCATCCGCCATCTCGCCGACTGCGTGCCGCTGGCGTGCATCGTCCCCGATTCGGGCTCGGCGGCGGGCGGCCGGGCCGGCCCGAGCGGCGCGGGCGCCGCTATCGTGCCGCGCCGTGGAAGATCCCCTGGGCGTCGCCGCGGCGGCCGCCGGCGCCTTCGCCGGCACCAACGTCGACGACCTGCTCGTGCTCGCGCTCCTGTTCACGACGAGCCGCACGGTCGCGCGGCCGCGGCCGTGGCAGATCTGGGCCGGCCAGTACCTGGGGATCGGGCTGCTGGTCGGCGTGGCGCTGCTGGCCGCGCTCGGCCTCACGCTCGTGCCCGACCGCTGGATCGGCCTGCTCGGGCTGATCCCGCTCGCGCTCGGCCTGCGGGGGCTGCTCGCCGCCGCCCGCGCCGACCGCGACGACCCGCCGCCGCCGGTCGCCGCCGGCGTGCTCGCGATCGCGGCGGTGACGATCGCCAACGGCGCCGACAACGTCGCCGTCTACACGCCGATCCTCCGCGCGCTCACGCTGGCCGAGGTGGCGCTCACGGTCGCCGTCTTCGCCGCGCTCGTCGCCGTCTGGTGCGGGGCCGGCGCGCTGCTCGCCTCGCACCGCCACGCGACCACGGTGGTCGAGCGCTGGGGCGCCTGGTTGGTGCCGGTGGTCTTCGTCGCGATCGGCGCCCTGATCGTCACCGATCTCTTCCGGCACTGACCGCCCGGCATGGACCCAGGTCCCCTTGACCATGCGGCGGTCGAGCTATTATCCAATCTAGATCGAGTTTCACGGTATTGGCGACGAAAGGGACCCTGACATGGCGTTGACAATCGGCGACACCGCCCCCAACTTCAGAGCGCAGACGACCGAGGGGGAGATCGACTTCCACGAG
>NZ_JAWSTH010000065.1:0-37023 GCF_033542075.1 Conexibacter stalactiti | reverse complement strand
GAAGCCGCCGCCGGCCCCGCCGCCGAAGCCGCCGGCCGCGCCTCTGCCGGCGAGCCCGGCCGCCGCGCCCGCGGCACTGCCGGCCGTCGAGGTCGGCGCCGCCGCGACGACGAGCTGGTCGCCGGCCTCGAGACCGTCGAGGATCTGCGTCGTCGCGTCCCCGACGATCCCGGTCGTGACGCGGACCTGGGTGCGGTCGTCGCCGTCGGCGACCGTCACCGTGCCGCTCGTGCCGCGCCCGCTGATCGCGGCGCTCGTGACGTTGAGGACGCCCGCGGCCTCCTCGACGACGACGCTGGCGGAGGCGGTCATGCCGGACTTGAGCCCGTCCGCGAGCTGGTCGAGCCGCAGCGTCACGTCGTAGCTGACGACGCTGTTGTTGGTGCTCGGCAGCGTCGCGACCGAGACGACGTGCGCGGCGAGCTGCTCGTCGGGCAGCGCGTTGACGGTCACGGTCGCCGCCTGGCCGCGTCTGACGCTGCCGACGTCGGACTCGCTGAACGGCACGACGAGGTTCATCGCGTCGAGTTCGACCAGCACGAGGAAGGCGCTGGAGCTGCTGTTCGACGCACTTGTCGACGCACCGCCGGTCGCCCCGCCCGCCGCCGCGCCGGAGCCGGTCGACCCGCTCGCGGACGCGCTGCTCGACGACGAGCCGCCGCCGACCTCCTCCCCGGCCACCGCGGAGACGGAGGCGACGGTGCCGGCGATCGGCGCGCGCAGCTTCGTCGCGGCGACCGCCGCCTGCGCCTCCTGCACCGCCTCCTCCAGCTCGTCGATCGAGACGGCGCTGGAGGCGCCGCCGGCCGTGCCCCCGCTCGCGGCTCCGGCGCCGGAGCCGCTGCTGGGCGCGCCGCCCGCGGCGCCGCCGCCGGACGGGGCGGATTGCTGTGGCGTGGTCGTCGTCTGTGGCGTGGTCGTCGTCGGCGCGCTCGGCGTCGGCGTGGTCTGCGGGGTCGTCGTGGCCGGTGCGCTCGGCGTCGTCGTGGCGGGCGCGGGCGTCGTGGTCGTCGGCGCGCTCGGGCTCGTCGTGGTCGGCGCGGGCGTCGTGGTCGTCGTTTCGGGCGTCGTCGTCGCGTCCGGCGTCGTGGTCGTCGCCTCCGGCGTGTCGGCGATCGTCGCGTAGACGGCCGTCGCGGAGCCGCCGTCGTACGCGGCGGTCGTGTTCGAGCCGCTCGCCTGCGCCTCCTCGGCGTCCGCGAGCGCTTCCTCGGCGTCGTCGAGCGCCTCCTGCGCGTCGGTCGGGTCGAGCTGCGCCAGCAGCTGCCCCTGCACGACGTGCTGGCCGGCCTTGACGTAGACCTTCTGCAGCGTGCCGCCGCTCTCGAAGTCGAGGTCGAGCTGCTTCGCCGCCTCGACCGCGCCGCTGCCGGAGACGGTCGCCTGCACGACCCCGCGCGCGACGGTCACGAGCCGTTCGCCGCTGCCGCCCCTGGCGGCGCTGGAGGGGCCGACGACGACGATCACCGCGGCGATCGCGGCGGCGCAGGCGAGGGCGAGGACGATCGGGGTCAGGCGGGAGGCGCGCATCGGCCGAGAAGTGTCGGACGCGCACCCAAGAAGCAGCTAAGAACGAGACGCGGGCCGGCGGACGACGCGGGCGGGTGCCGCGGCCGCCGCCTCAGACCAACAGCTCGAGCACGAGCTGGGGGCCGCCGCCGGGGCGCTGGTAGCGCTCGCCGGTGTCGCGGAAGCCGGCGCGCGTGTAAGCGCGCTGCGCGACCTCGTTGACGTCGTTGACCGTCAGCACGAGGCGGCTCAGCGACGGGTCGAGCTGGCGTGCGAAGCGCGGCAGCAGCTCCAGCGCGCGGCGGCCGACCCCGCGGTGCTGGAACGGCGCGGCGACGAAGAAGGCGCGGATCAGCAGCTCGCCGTGCGGTCGCACGAAGCGGCCGGCGCTGACGCCGCCGTGCAGGACGAGGAAGCCGGCCGGCTCCTCGTCGAGCAGGATCGCGACCGGCCATTGACGCGGGTCGCGCTCGGCCGGCCCGAGCGTGTCGGCCGGCACGCCCGACCAGCTGCGCTGGAACGGGTGCGGGGCGAGCGCGAGCACGCGCTTGCGCAACTGCTCGTCGACCAGGCGCATCGTGACCGTCCCGCCGCCGGCGCCGCCGTCGTCGTCGCGGACCGTTGTGTCGTCGACGAACCCGACCATCGCGCGGATCCTAGCCCGCGCCAGCGGGGGTGGCGGGAGGTTCGGAGGCACGCGCGGGGGCCGCGCCGCCAGCCGGAGCGGCGGGATGCTCGCCGCCGCTCACACCAGCCGCCGCCAGCCGCGCGATCCGCCGCCGGTGCCACGCCGCCGGCGCCAGCAGCGCGGCGTCGAGCTGGGCGCGCTTGTACAGCCAATGGACGTCGGCCTCCCAGGTGAAGCCGATCCCGCCGTGCAGCTGGATCGCCGCCGCCGTCACGTGGCGGCCGGCGTCGGCGGCTGCCGCCTTCGCGATCGACGCCGCGCGCGACAGCGACACGGGCTCGGCGTCGGCCGCCCACGCCGCGAACCACACGGCCGAGCGGGCGCCTTCGGTCTCCAGCAGCATCTGCGCCGCTCTGTGCGAGACCGCCTGGAACGCACCGATCGGCGTGCCGAACTGTCTGCGCTCCTTGACGTAGGCGACCGTCAGCTCCAGCGCCCGCTGCGCCAGCCCCGTCAGCTCGGCCGCGAGCACGACCTCGGCGCGGTCGAGCCCGCCCGCGACGTCGCCCTCCAGCGGTTCGCCGGCGGCAGCGTCGGCGACCGTCACGCGGGCATAGCGACGCGTCGGGTCGATCGTCTCGCGCGGGTCGATCCGCAGCTCGCCGGTGGCAGCGTCGTACAGCCGCGCGGCCGGACCCGCGCCGCCGCCCTCGACGAGCACGATCCAGCGGGCGCTGTCGGCGTCGGGGACCAGCTCGGCGACGCCGTCGCGCGCGAACGCGACGGTGCCCGTCTGCGCGCCGGCGGCGATCCCGTGCAGCAGCCGCGCGCACTGCTCGTCGCTCCCCGCCCCGACGATCAGCTGCGCGGCGAGCGCGTTGGAGAGGAAGCGCGACGGCGTCGCCGCATAGCCCAGCTCCTCCAGCACGATCGCCAGCTCCAGCACGCCGAGGCCGACGCCGCCATGCTCCTCGGGCAGCGCGATCCCCGTCCAACCGAGCCCGACCAGCTCCTCCCACAGCGCCGCGTCGTACGCACCATCGCCCTCGGCGATCGCGCGCACCCGCTCCAGCGACGAGCGCGCCGCCAGCAGCTCTCTCGCGGTCCGCTTGATCTCGCGCTGGTCGTCGGTGAAGTCGAAGTGCACGCGAGGCTCCTAGCGCAGCCGCGGAAGGCCGAGCACGCGCTCGGCGACGATGTTCTTGAGGATCTCGGTCGTGCCGCCCTCGATCGTGTTGCCGCGGGCGCGCAGCAGCTCGAACGACCAGCGCGAGTCGGTCGCCAGCGCCTCCGGCCCGAGCAGCTCGACGGCCAGCTCGGTCGCGCGCTGGTTGGTGTCCGACCACATCCACTTCGTCAGCGAGCCCTCCGGACCGGGCTGGCCGTACTTCATCTGCGCCGTCAGCCCGCGGTAGGCGGTCAGCCGCAGGATCTCGCAGCGCATGTGCAGGTCACCGAGCCGCTCGGCGACAGCGGGATCGTCGAGCAGGCCGCGCGCGACGGCGGCCGCGGTCAGCTCGTCGAGCAGCACCTTCAGCGCGACCTGCAGGCCGAAGGCGAGCCCGGCACGCTCGTTCATCAGCGTCGTCAGCGCGACCGCCCAGCCGTTGCCGACGGCGCCGATCACGTTCTCGTCGGGGATGAAGACCTCTTCGAGGAACAGCTCGTTGAACTCGGCTGCGCCGGTGATCTGGCGCAGCGGGCGGACCGTCACGCCCTGCTCGCGCATGTCCATCAGGAAGTACGTGAGGCCCTTGTGCTTGGCCGCCTCCTGGTCGCTGCGGGCGACGAGCATGCACCAGGTCGCGTGGTGGGCGAAGCTGGTCCAGACCTTCTGGCCGGTGACGCGCCAGCCGCCGTCGACCTTCACCGCGCGCGTCTTCAGCGCCGCGAGGTCGGAGCCGGCGTCGGGCTCGGAGAAGCCCTGGCACCAGATCTCCTCGGCGCTGACGATCCCCGGCAGGAAGCGCTCCTGCTGCTCGGGCGTGCCGTGGACCATCAGCGTCGGACCGCCGAGCAGCAGGCCGAGCACGTTCGCCGGCTGCGGCGCGCGCGCCCGCGCCAGCTCCTCGTTGAAGATCGCCGACTCGACCAGCGTCGCGCCGCGACCGCCGAACTCCGGCGGCCAGTGGACGGCCGCCCAGCCGCCCTCCGCGAGCGCTCTCTGCCAGCCGACGCGCCACGCGAACGACTCCTCCTCCCCCGCCGGGTCGGCGCCCGGATGGTGGGCGGCGATCCAGCCCCGCAGCTCGTCGCGGAAGGCCAGCTCGTCCGGCGCGAAGGTCAGGTCCATGGCCGGCGGTTACCCCGGCTACCGCCCGGCGAACCTCGCGGCCCGGCGCTCGACGAACGAGTGCAGCCCCTCGGCGCCGTCGGCGCTGTTCATCAGCGGGATCGCGTCGAGCTGGAGGCGCGTCGCGGCCTCGCGCTCGTTCCGCGGGATCGCGGCCTGCGCGGAGGCGAGCGTCGCGCGCACGCCGAGCGGCGCGGCGACGGTCGCGATCCGCTCCGCCAGCGCGATCGCGCGCTCGACCTGCTGCCCCGGCTCGACGACCTCCTGCACGAGCCCGATCCGGTACGCCTCGGCGGCGTCGAACTCGTCGCCGGTCAACAGCCAGCGCATCGCGTTGCCCCAGCCGGCCTCGCGCGGCATCCGGATCGTCGCGCCGCCGAAGGGGTAGATCCCGCGCTGCACCTCCAGCTGCGTGAAGCGCGTGTTCGAAGCGGCGATGCGGATGTCGGAGGCGAGCAGCAGCTCGATCCCGAGCGTGATGCACCAGCCCTGCACGGCCGTCACGAGCGGCGTCGTGTACGTCTCGCCGTCGAGCCGCCACGGCTGACGACCGCCCTCCGGAACCGACAGCTCGCCGTTCTTCTGCATCTCCGGCGCGACGTCGCCGAGGTCGAGCCCGGCGGTGAAGTGGTCGCCGTGCGCGAACAGGACCCCGGCCCACAGCTCGTCGTCGGCCTCCAGCTCACCGATCGCCAGCGCCAGCTGGTTGAGCATCTCGAGCGTGAAGGCGTTGCGCTTCTGCGGCCGGTTCAGGCCGATCAGGAAGACGTGCCCGCGCCGCTCGGTGGTGATCAGGGTCTCGCTCATCCGTGCCTCCTCGGTGGCAGTAGGACGGCCATCCTATTGCTACCGTCCTCGCCCATGAGCAGCTTGACCCCGGCCCGCGGCTTCGACGACGCGACCGCCGTGACGGCCCTCGGCGACGGCCGCTTCGCCGCCGACGTCGACCTCGGCTGGGCCGCCCCGACCGCCGCCAACGGCGGCTACCTCGCCGCGATCGTCGTGCGGGCGATCGCCGCCCACGCCGACCCGGCCGGCGAGCGGCGGCTGCGCTCGCTGACGCTCCACTACCTGCGCCCGGCCGGCGCCGGGCCGCTGGAGCTGACCGTCGAGCTGCTGCGCAGCGGCCGCCGGATCGCGAACGCGCGCGTGACCGCGACGCAGGGCGGCAAGGAGGTCCTGACGGCGCTCGCCGCGCTCGCGATACCGGACCTTCCCGCCGCCGGCACGTGGCTGCCGGCGCCGCCCGCGGTCGCGCCGGCGCCGCCGCGCGAGGCGCCGCGGCTGGCGCCCGACAAGTGGCGCCGTGAGGACGACGCCCACTGGCTGCAGATCTTCGACGGCGCGCCCGCGATCTCCCATCGCGTCCAGCTCGCGCCGCGCTTCGGCGGGATCCCCTTCAGCGGCCGCGCGCCGAAGCCGGGCGAGTCGCCGGAGGCCGGCGGCTGGATCACGCTGCCGGAGCCGCACGCCGTCGACGCCGCCTACGTCGCCCTCTGCGCCGACGTCTGGTGGCCGCCCGGCTTCGAGCCGCTCGACCGCCCTGCCGTGGCGCCGACGATCGACCTGACGATCCACTTCCGCGCCGACCTGCCGCCGCAGGGCCTGCCCGACCAGGCGGTGCTCGGTTGGTTCCGCAGCTCGGCTGCCAGCTCCGGGCTGATCGAGGAGGACGGCCTGCTGTTCCTCGGCGACGGCACGCTGCTGGCCCACTCGCGCCAGCTGGCGGTCTTCACGCCGATCGAGCCGGTCGAGTAGCCGCGCCGCGCGCGGGGTACCGCTCCTGACATGCCCCGCTCGATCTGGAACGGCTGCCTCGCCGTCGGCGAGCTGCGCGTGCCGGTGAAGCTGTTCGGCGCCGTGCAGGATCGGTCCGTCCACTTCCACGAGGTGCATGCGAAGGACGGCGCGCGGCTGGAGCACCGGCGCGTCGACCCCGGCACCGGCAGAGTCGTGCCATACGAGCGGATCGTCAGAGGGTTCGAGGTCGGCGACGGCGAGTACGTCGTGCTCAGCGACGACGAGCTGCGCGGCGTCGACGGCAGCCACGGCAAGCTCGCCGAGATCGAGCAGTTCGTGCCCGTCGAGCAGGTCGACCCGGTCTTCTACGACATGCCCTATTACCTGGGGCCGCGCGACGGCTCCGACGACGGCTACCGGCTGCTGCACGCGGCGCTCGGCAAGAGCGGCCGCGTCGGGATCGGACGGATCGTGCTGCGCACGCGCGAGCGGCTCGTCGCGCTGCGGCCGCTGGACGACGGCGTGCTCGGGCTCGCGACGATGCGCTTCCCCGACGAGGTCGTCGATCCCGAGTCGTTCGACCGGCCGGGAAGAGTGAGAGCGCCGTCGTCGAGAGAGAGCGAGATGGCGGCGACGCTGGTCGAGCGCCTGACGGTCAGATTCGACGCGAGCGACTTCGACGACGACCACCGCGCCGCGCTGCTGGAGCTGATCGAGCGCAAGGCCGAGGGCGAGGCGATCGAGCCGCCCGAGCGCGAGCCGGCCGAGGCGCCCGACGACCTCTCCGCGGCACTGGAGGCGACGCTCGCGGCGGTCTCGAGACGCAGAAGACGGACGCGCGGGGAGCACGCGAGCGGCGGCGGCAGCAGACGCGCGCGCGGCGGGCACGCGCCGAGACGCGCGAGCGCGAGAGCCGGCGCGAAAGACGCCAGAGCCAGAGGCGCGAGAGGCGCCAGAGCCAGAAGCGCGAGACGCAGACCCGCGAGAGCGAGAAGATCCTGATGGCGCGCCCGCTCTGGAGCGGCTCGCTCTCCTTCGGCCTCGTCAACGTGCCGGTCGAGCTGCACAGCGCCGTGCGCGACCGTCAGCTCCACTTCACGCAGCTGAACGAGAGAACGGGCAGCCCGATCGAGGTCCACCGCTTCTGCACCAAGGAGGACAGAGAGGTCGAGTGGGAGGACGTCGCGCACGGCTACGAGCTGGACGACGGGCGCGAGGTCGTGCTGACCGATGACGAGCTGGAGGCGGCCGCACCGCGCCGCACGCGCACGATCGACGTCGAGCAGTTCTCCGCGCTCGAGCAGATCGATCCCGCGCTGCTCGACCATCCCTACGTGCTGCTGCCGGCACGCGGCGGCTCGGAGGGCACGACGCGCGCCTACCTGCTGCTGCACGGCGTGATGGCCGACGGCGAGAAGGTCGCGATCGGCCGCTTCGTGCTGCGCTCGAAGCAGTACCTCGCCGCGATCCGCGCCGACGGCCCGCTGCTGGTGCTCTCGACGATGCGCTTCCACGACGAGCTGCGCAGCGCCGACGGCGTCGGCGCCCCCAGCGGCGCGACCGCCAGACCGAAGCCGAGAGCGCTCAGAGAGGCGGTCAGACTGATCGAGTCGATGAGCGGGGACTTCGAGCCGGCGAGATGGAGAGACCGCCATCGCGCGCGCCTCAGAAGAACGATCGAGCGCAAGGCGAGCGGCGAGAAGATCGCCGCCCCCAGACGGGACGCGCCGAGCGAGAGAGCGTCGCGCGACCTGATGGAGGCGCTCGAAGCCTCGATCGCGAAGCTGGCCGCCTAGGCCGCTTCGGGATCTTCGTCCTGCTCGGGGTCGACCTCGGCGACGGCGTCGGTCAGCACTCTGCGCACCGGCACGCGCGCGGAGATCGCGTCGCGCCGGCGGCGCACGGCGCCGGCGGCGTCGCCGATCACCGAGCGTTCGGCCGCCGACATCGACGGCCAGCGCTCGCGCAGCTCCGAGAGGATGTCGTCGGCACGGTCGAGCGCGTCGCGCGCGGCCTGCGGCATCTCGTCCTCGAGCGCCGTCTCGGCCGCGCTGACCTCGACGCCGGCGTCCGCGGTCAGCTTCAGCAACTGGTCCATCGGCCGCAGGCTATCGCGCGCGGCGCACGACGCCCTACGCCAGCGCCGGCAAGCCGAATTCCGTGCGGAACTCGTTCGTGTCGTGCAGGCGCGGGAACGGGTGGCTCGGCACCGCGACGCCGAGCATCCGCGCCAGCGGCTCCCAGCCGTCGCCGATGTTCCAGACCGTCAGCCGCTCCGCCGGGATCGTCGCGCGGATCTCCTCTATCCGCGCGTCGTACATCGTCCGCACCCACTCGCGATCCTCGAAGCGGCCCTGGAAGTCGCCCTCCCAGATCAGTCTCTCGATCACGCCCCACAGCTCCGGCGCCGGCTGCTCGCGGTTGGCGTCCTGCGCCAGCTCGCCCGCGCGGGCGGCCAGCTTCACCGCCAATATCGTGTTCTCGACGCTTCTGTACCAGCCGTCGAAGTCGCGCACGTTGAGCAGCACCGGCACGTCCGGGAAGGCGGCGGTGACCTCGCGCCACTTCGACGCCGCCGGCCAGTCGACGGTCGCCTCCCAGCCGTCGAAGACCTCGTGCCAGTCGACCGGCGAGCCGTCGGCGATCTGGACCCAGTAGGGCAGGTCGCGCGCCTTTCTCTCGCCCATGATCAGGTCGATCATGTGGAAGCAGGGGCCGGCGCCGAGATCGGTCAGCGCTTGCTTGAGCGACATCGTCCCAGTGCGGCCGAAACCGACTCCGATCACCTTCATGAGCTGTCCTCCGGGGGGCAGGGGCGGGCAGAGACCGGACGCCAGCCTATTCGCAGCTCCGCAAAGCGGTGCGAAGGTTGGCGCGCCGCGGTCACTAGACTCGCCCCGCGATGAGCACCGACCACTTCGCCGACCGTCTGATCGCCCGCATCGAGCAGACCCGCAGCCTGCTCGTCGTCGGGCTCGACCCCGAGCTTGGCCAGCTGCCGCCGGAGCTGCTCGACGGCGTCGACGACCTCGCCGGCGCGGCCGCCGCCGCCGCCCGCTTCTGCCGCGCGGTGATCGACGGCGTCGCCGACGTGGCACCCGCGGTCAAGCCGCAGTCGGCCTTCTTCGAGGCGTTCGGCGCCGCCGGCCTGCACGCGCTGGAGGAGGTCACCGCGCACGCCCGCGCTGCCGGCCTGCTGGTGATCGAGGACGCCAAGCGCGGCGACATCGGCTCGACGATGGCCGCCTACGCCGCCGCCGCGCTCGGGCGGATGCGGATCGGCGAGCGCGAGCTGCCGGTGCACGACTCCGACGCCGTCACGCTCAGTCCCTACCTCGGCCCGGAGTCGCTGGCGCCGATGCTCGGCGTCGCCGACGCGCACGGCAAGGGCGTCTTCGTGCTGGTGCGCACCTCCAACCCCGGCTCCGCGCGCGTGCAGGGGTTGCAGACGCCTGACGGCGCGGTCTTCGAGCACGTCGCGCGGATGGTCGCCGAGCTGGGCGAGCCGCGCCGCGGCGAGCACGGCTACGCGAACGTCGGCGCCGTCGCCGGGCTCACCTACCCCGACGACGCGCGCGTCCTGCGCGCGCTGATGCCGCACGCCTTCCTGCTGGTCCCCGGCCTCGGGCCGCAGGGCGGCGCGCCGGAGGACTTCCCGCTGTTCGTCAACGCGGACGGGCTCGGCGCCGTGCCGGCCGCCTCGCGCGCGGTCGCTGGCGGCTGGAGATCGCATGGCGATGCCGGCGGCGCCTTCCCGACGGTCGACGGGCGCGTGCGCGCAGGCGCCAATGCCGCCGCGCGCGAGCTGACGGCGTCGCTGCGCGGCCCGCTCGCGCGCGCCGATCGCTGGCGCTGGTAGCGCGCTCCGCTGCCGCGCCGGGCGCGGGTGCGGCGCCCCGCGCTCCTACAGCTCCAGCTCGGGCTTCAGCCGCGCGATCGTCCAGACCCGCTGGCGCGTGACCGTCACGGTCGTAAGCGTCAGCGCGACGATCAGGAAGCCGACGAGCACCGCCACGTCGCGCAGCAGGTGGGCGCTCTCGCCGCCGGAGATCGTCACGCGGAAGGCGTCGATCAGGTAGGTCATCGGCAGCAGCGGGTGGATCGCCTGCAGCACGCCCGGGGCGGTCTCGATCGGGTAGATGCCGCCGGCGGCCGCGAGCTGCAGCACGAGCAGCACGAGCGAGAGCGCATCGCCGACGGCGCCGAAGGCGAGCCGCAGGCAGTGGTCGATCGCGGTGAAGGTCGCGACGGCGAGCAGCATCAGCCCGATCGTCAACAGCGGCTCCAACGGGTCGAGCCCCAGCCCGACGTCGACGACGGCGTAGAGGATCAGCGCCGCGACCATCCCCAGCCCCGCCGCCGGGAACCACGCGCCGGTCGCCACGACCCACGCTGGCAGACGGCTGCTGGCGAGCGCCTCGCCCGCGACCGGCCGCAGCATCAGGTAGGCGATCAGGCCGAAGACCCACAGCGCGATCGAGAGGAAGAACGGCGCCAGGCCGCGTCCGTAGACGTAGGCCGGGTTGGCGTTCGACGACGACAGCTCGACCGGGTTGGCGAGCACGTCGGCCTGCTCGGCGCGGTCGTCGGCCGCCAGCGCCGGCACTCTCTCCTGCGCGTTGGCGAGCCCGTCGGCCAGTCTGCGCGAGCCCTCCCGCAGCTGCTGCGCGCCGGGCGCGATTCTCTCCGCTCCGGCCGCCGCGGTGTCGAGGCCGCCGTCCAGCTCGGCGGCGCCGTCGGCGACCTCGGCGGCGCCACGCGCCAGTCTGTCGACGTCGTCGCGGCCCTGCTGCACCTGCGCCTTCAGCCCGTCGGTGCGTCCGGCCGCGCCCTGCGCCTGCTGCGCGAGCGTGTCGAGTCTGCCGGCGGCCTCGCCGGTGTCGGTCGCGACCTGGCCGCTCTGCTGGGCGGCCTGGGCGGCGAGCCGCTGCAGCTCCTCGAAGGCCGGATCGTCGGCGACGTCGGGGACGGCCTGCGCGAGCGCGCCGACCTGGTCCTCGATTCTCGCGCTCAAGTCGGCAGCGCCCTGCGTGCCGGCGGCGAGCTGTCTGGCGACGTCGGCGGCGTCACCGGCGACGGTCGCGACGCCGTCGAGCCGGTCGAGCCCCTGGTTGACGGCGCCGGCCGCGGTGTCGACGACGCCGGCCAGCTCCTGCGTGCCGTCGCGCAGCTGCGCGCTGCCCGTTCTCAATCTGCCCGCGCCCGTGCTGAGCTCATCGAGGCCGCTGGAGAGTCTGTTGCCGCCCATCTGCAGCTCGCGTGCGCCGCGTGCGAGCTGGCGCGCGCCGTCGGCGCCCTCGCCGAGGCCTCTGCGGACCTGCGTGAAGCCGCCGAGCGCGACCTCGGCGTAGGTCGCGTAGGCGGCCGCGTTGACCTGGTTCTGGATCTCCGCCTCGACCGTCTTGGCGATGATCGACATGATGTAGCCGTTGGCGTCGTCGAGCCGGATCAGCAGTCTCGCGCGCTCCGGCGAGCCGGTCGCCGGGCTCGACAGCTTGCTGCTGAAGTCTCTCGGCACGCGGATGATCATCAGGTAGCGGCCCTCGGTCAGGCCGTCCTCGGCGTCGGCGGCGTCGGTGTAGCGCCAGCCCAGCTCTCTGCCCGCTCTCAGCTGTCTGACGAACTCGGCGCCGGCGTCGACCTCTCTGCCGTCGACGGTGACCGGCTCGTCCTCGTTGACGACCGCGACCGGGATCTGGTCGGCCTTGCCGTATGGATCCCAGTTCGACCACAGGTAGAGCGAGCCGTACAGCGTCGGCACGACGAGCAGGAAGGCGAGACCGGCGAGCGGCAGACGGCCGCGGAAGCGACGCAGCTCGGCGAGCGCGAGGCGGAAGGGCGCGCCCAGCATCTACGGCGCACCCGGGCCGCTCGGGTGTCTGAGCGTCACGACGACGTCGGCGATCCCGGTCGCGGCGGTCGCGTCGGCGGTGCTCGCGAGCACGGTCGTGCCGCGGTCGGCGAGGCCGCGCAGCACCTGCCAGATGCCGGCCTCGGTGAGCGTGTTGGTGCCCTGGTCGACGTCGTCGGCGACGGTCGCGGGCGGCCCCTCGAACCACGCCAGCGCGACCGCCAGCCGCGTCCGCTGGGCCGGGTGGAGATCCTCGATGCGCTCGTCGCCACGTGCGGTGATCCCGCACAGGTCGAGCGTCGCGGCCGCCTCACGCGCGTCGATCCGGTGGCCGCGCAGCACCTCCTGCAGGTCGACCGCCTCCTGCACCGTCCAGCGATCCTGCAGCTCGACCGCGCCGGTCGCGCGCGCGACGGTCACGAGCCGGCGGACGGCCTTCGCTTCCTGGGGCAGCCGGCGGCCGCCGACCTCGGCGCTGCCGTGCGTCGGGCGCATGCGGCCGGCGAGCGTCAGCAGCAGCGACGTGCGGCCGCTGCCGCCGGGCCCGGCGATCGCGACGAGCTGGCCGGGCGCCGCCTCCAGCTCGACGCCGGCGAAGACCGCCCCGCGCGCGCCGTCGACGCCGAGCTGTTGCACCACGATCGGGACCCCCGCGTGCGCCATGTCAGCGAACATACCCGCGTCGTCGGCCGGCCGCACCCGTGTACGCTCCGCCAAGATCCGGTTCGATGGCGACGCTCGTGACAGACCTGCGGGACCTGCCGGCGTTCGACTACACCGACGCCGAGCTGCACGGCCCGCGCTTCCACGCGACGATGGCCGCGCTGCGCGGCCGCGGCTGGATCGCCTCGACGCCGCTCGGCTACGTCGTGCTGGAGCGCGAGGCGGCCAGCTTCTTCCTGCGCACCCGCAGCGCCGAGTTCCCGGGCATGAAGATCGCCGAGCTGTTCGCGATCGAGGAGGGGCCGCTGCTGGAGGAGATGCGGCGCAACATCCTGCACCTGAACGGAGATCAGCACAGACGGCTGCGCGGGCTCGTCAGCCCCGCCTTCACGCCGCGCGCGGTCGAGCGCTGGCGGCCGGCGATGCGGTCGTTCCTCGCGTCGCTGTGGGACGACGTGCGCGAGGCCGGCCGCTGCGAGCTGGTCACCGCCTTCGCGAAGCCGTATCCGTCGCTGACGATCGCCACCGTGATGGGCGCGTCGCTGGCGGACGCCCCGCGCCTGCACGAGTGGTCGAACTGGATTCAGCGCCAGTTCGACCCGCCGGTGCTGATGAGCGAGCGGCCGCGGATCGAGCGCGCCGTCGAGGAGTTCTACGCCTACGCTGGCGAGCTGCTGGAGCGGCGCCGCCGCACGCCCGGCGACGACCTCATCTCGCAGCTGATCGCCGCCGAGTCGGAAGGCGACCGGCTCTCCGACGTCGAGCTGGTCAACCTCGTGCTCAACGTGCTGATCGGCGGCGTCGACACGACGCAGTCGCAGCTGGCGCACGCGCTGCGGCTGCTGGCCGGTGAGCCGTCGCAGTGGGCGGCGCTGCGCGCCGACCCGGCGGGGCTGGCGGGGGCGGCGGTCGAGGAGGCGCTGCGGTTCGAGCCGATCACGCCGTTCACCGCGCGGATCCTCGTCGAGCAGGTCGAGTATCGCGACGTGACCTTCCCGAAGGACACGATCGTGCTCGTGTCGTCGTTCAGCGCCAATCGCGACGGGATCGCGAACGGGGAGCGGTTCGACATCACGCGGGGTGCGGGCGCGGGCGGCGCGGCGGGCGCGAGCGGCACGGGCACGGGCGCGAGCGGCACGGGCGCGAGCGGCACGGGCGCGAGCGGCGCGCCGCCGAGACTGCTCACGTTCGGCGCCGGCGTCCACTACTGCCTCGGCGCGAACCTCGCCAGAGCGGAGCTGCAGGAGGCGCTCGCCTTCCTCGCCGCGCGGATCGAGACGCTGGAGCTGGACGGCGAGCCGGTCTACGAGGGCGTCCAGGGCGTCTACGGGCTGGCGTCGCTGCCGCTGCGCTTCTCCGTCGCGCCGCAGGAGTAGGCTGGCCGCCGATGAGATCGCCTGCTGCCGTCGCCGCCGTCCTCGTGCTCGCGCTGCTCCCCGCGAGCGCGGAGGCAAAGCTCGTCATGTTCAGCGCGCCGTCGCACAACATCGGCTGCGCGATGGACACCGGCTTCGCCCGCTGCGACGTCGCAAGACGCACCTGGAGAACGCCGGCGAAGCCGAGAGGGTGCATGCTCGACTGGGGCAACGGCTTCTTCGTCGAACGGCGCGGCCGCGGTCGCGTCGTCTGCGCCGGTGACACGACGCTCAACCCCAGAGGCGCGGTGCTCGCCTACGGCAAGTCCCGCACCGTCGGCAGCTTCACCTGCACGAGCCGCAGAGCCGGCATGACCTGCAGCCACAGCGGCAGCGGCCACGGCTTCACCGTCTCACGCAGCTCGTACAGAGTCTTCTGAGCGCGGCGCCCCGGCGGCATCCGCGGCAGCGTCGGCGCGCATCGCCACGCCGGCGCGCTCGCTCGGCCACACGCGCCCCACGTCAGCCGGGTCGTTGAGACCGAGCATCACGGCGGTGATCCGGACCGCGAGCGGATCATCGCGCCAGCTCGGATTCTCGGCGTCGGCCTTGCGCGTCGCGGCCTCCGCCTCACGGCGCACGACCGCGAGATGCTCGTCGCTGTACGCGGTCAGCATGCCGCTGACCGCGAGCACCATCGCGTCGTCATGAGTTATCGGCGTGCGCGGCCCCAAGTGGGCGTCTTCGATGCAACGTCCGGTCATGACTCTCATCCTTCCATCCGCGTCAACACCAAGGGACTGGTTTTCATCCGCTCGCTCACGAAAGCGATCAGCGGTTCGACGGTTCGGCGCGCCGGATCGGGCTGCACCGCCCAGCCGAGTGCCTCGCGTCGTTGCAGCTCTGCGCCTGCGAAGTGAGTCGCCTGGCTGCCCAGCGAAACGAGAGCCACCTGCAGCAGCGGAAACGTCGTGCGCGTGTTGCCGTCCGGGAAAGGATGGATGCGCAGCACCTCCGCGTAGAGCGTCACGGCCGTCGTGATCGCGTCAGCGGCGTGACGCCGCGCAGGCTCGCACCGTCTCAGCTCGGCGTCGTAGGCGGCGAAGGCCGCGTTGAGCGCCGGACGCACCTCCTCGACCGGCAGTCCGACCATCAGCTGCCGCTGCCGCACGCCGTCTTCGCGCCACAGCGCGCCGTACGTGACGTCGTCGTCGCGGAATCTGCCGGCCCGCTCCGGGAAGGTCGTGCGGAAGATTCCGAGATGCATCCGCTCGAGATGCTCCGGCGTCAGTCTGATCGGCCGCTGCTCCGCGATCCGAGCGCCGCCGGCGCTCGCCGCAAGCCGCGCCGCTACGGCTCGACGGTGATCGAGGCGATCTGGGTGCCGGAGTGCTCCAGCTCGGCCTCGAAGATGCCCTCGATGTTCGCCTTCACGGCGAATCTGGCCGGCTGGCCCGGGGCGACGTCCTCGGCGACGTCGTAGCCGTGCAGGTGGACTTCCTCCGGCGCGTCGGAGTCGACGACGAAGCGGATCGTGTCGCCCTTGTGGAAGACCAGCTCCTTGACGCCGCCGACCGGCTGCAGGTCTCTGACGACGATCCGCGGGACGGCCGGCGCGGCCGGTCTCGCCGGCGCCGTCGCGCCGTCCGGGGCGACCACGCCTCTCGCGGTTCTGACGGTCGCGGCCGGGTCGGCCGGCGCCTGCGCGGCGGGTGCCGTCACGGACGGCTCGGGCGCGATCTGGTCGTCGCTGCTGTCCTCGCTCGCCTTCGCCACGACGAAGCCGAGCGCGCAGACGACGACGAGGCCGACGATCGCGATCAGGCGCTGGTTGGAGCTCATCAGTCGGGAGCGCCGGCGGCGGCGATCGCACGCAGACCGGCGCGCTCCGCCTGCTCGAGGTGCTCGGCCGTCAGCGCCGCCGCGCGCTCGCCGTCGCCGGCCTCGATCGACTCCACCACGGCGCGCAGCTCCGCGGCCGCCGTCGCGGCGCGCCCCGGCTGCGACAGGGACGACGCGCGCAGCACGCGCACGCGCGCCTGCACGCCCGCCAGCAGCGCGTGGAACGATCTGTTGCCGGCGCCCTGCAGCAGCACCTCGTAGAACTCGTCGTTGGCCCGCAGCACGGCGCGCACGTCGTCGGAGCCCTCCTCAGCGACGCGCTCCATCTCCTCGACGGCGCCGCGCAGCGCGGCGACCTGCATCGCGCTCGCGTTTCTGACGAAGCGCGTCACCGCCGCCGCCTCCAGCACGAGCCGCACGTCGTACAGCTCGGCGGCCTCCTCGGGCGAGGGGACGACGACGATCGCGCCCTTCTGCGGGATCGTCGTGACGAGCCCTTCGGCCGCGAGCTGGCGCAGCACCTCGCGGATCGTCGTGCGCGAGACGCCGATCTGCTCGATCAGCTCGCGCTCGATCAGACGCTGCCCGGGCTTCAGGCGGAAGTCGAGGATCGCCTCTCGCAGCACGTCGACGACCTGCTCCCGCAGCGGCGCGGCGACGCGACCGACACGCAGCGAGTCACCGCCTGGAGTGGAGAGATCTGCGAGTCCGGCCATCCATCTCAGGGTATCGGATGCCCGTCATACAACCAATTCCGCACCGGACCCGACAGAATGCGTCGGGAAGGAAGCCGACGTGACCGCCGACGACAGCCACGACCCCCGCCTGCAGCCGCTCGCCCCGTCCGCGTTCCGCGATGTGATCGGCCACTTCGCCAGCGGCGTGACCGTCATCACCACCAGCCTCGAGGGCACGCTGCACGGCACGACCGCAAGCGCCGTCAGCTCGCTGTCGCTGGAGCCGCCGATGCTGCTGATCGCGATGAACAGAGAGTCGGTGACCGGCCAGGCGGTGCTCGACTCCGGCGCCTTCGCCGTCAACATCCTCGGCGAGGGCGACGACGAGCTGGCGCGTCGCTTCGCCGCCAAGGGCGGCGACAAGTTCGCCGGCGTCGACGTGACGCTCGGCGACCACGGCCAGCCGCTGCTCGTCGACGCGCTCGCCCAGCTCGTCTGCAGAGTGAGACAGCAGGTCGAGGTCGCCACGCACGTCGTCTTCCTCGCCGAGGTGCACGAGGCGACGGCCCGCCCGGGCGCTCCGCTGGCCTACTACCGCGGCAAGTTCGGCAGACTCGCCTTCGACGACTGATGCGGCGCGCCTGGTGTTCCCCGCTGCGGTCGGGTACAACCCATGCAGGGCCCGCGCGGGGACGGCAGTCGCCGCCTCGACCGGGCAAGGCGTCCGAGGGTGGAAACGACATGAGCATACGAGACTCCCAGCACACGATCCGCACGCTGCCGATCGCCGAGCTCGACGAGCTGGCGCCGCTGTGGGGAGCGCTGCAGGACCACTACGCGGCGATCACGCCGCTGCTGGGCAACGCGCTCGCGCGAAACCCGGAGTCGTCGTGGCGCAACCGCCGCGAGAAGTACGCGCGGTGGCTGACCGACCCCAACGCCTTCGTGCTGATCGCCGAGGACGCCGGCGGCCCGATCGGCTACGCCTTCGTCACCGTCGGCCCCGGCTACGCGTCGTGGTGCACCGGCGACCAGATGGCGACGCTGCAGTCGCTGTCGGTGCTGCCTGACCTGCGCGGCAGCGGCATCGGCTCGGAGCTGCTCGACGCGGTCGAGGAGGAGCTGCGCAAGCGCGGCGTCGGCGACCTCGAGATCACCACGGCCGCGACCAACGCGGACGCCGAGCGGCTCTACGAGCGGCGCGGCTACACGAGAGGGTTCGTCGTCTACGTCGGCTCGATCGACGAGCCGGTCGTCGGCGACTGACGACCGGACAGTCGTCCACGCGCCGAACCGCGCGCGGTCATTCCGTCCACTCCGCCGAGGTGCGCAAACGTCTTTCCTGGCACCTCGGCGGCTCAATCGACTATTTCACGGTTACAAATCCGTAGGAATGGTGACCTGGGCTTTGCGTGCCGGCGGTCGCATCGGCAAGATCGCCCCATGGCACGACTCACCTTTCCGGAAATCGGCTCGGCGCACTCCCTCGGCGTCGAGCTGGAGCAGCAGCGCCTCGCGCACCGCGCGGCGAGGATTCGTCGCACGCTGGCCGCGATGCGCCAGCTCGCCGCATCGAAGCGGGACGAGGTTCCCGCCCCGCTTCGTCTCGGCATGAGCGACTTCGACCGCGAGCTGACCCGCGTCGAGCAGAGGCTGCGCGAGCTGTCGCGCGAGCCGCTGCTCTGACGCCTACGACCCTCTACTCCGCCTCGACCGCCGAGCGCGGAAGCAGCAGCAACGGACCCTCCGCCTCACGCACCAGACGCGAGCTGACGGAGCCGAGCAGGACCCGCTTGAGCGGGCCGTAGCCGCGCGAGCCGGCGACCAGCAGGTCGACCGTCTTGCTCGCCTCGGCCAGCTCGCGGGCCGGCTCGCCCTCGCGCTCGACGAGGTCGACGTCGGCGGCGCCGGCGACCGTCTCGCCAGCCTCCCTCAGCTCCAGCGCGACCAGCTCGCGGACGGCGTCGACGTACTTCTCGTAGCCGTAGGCGATCGTCGTCGGGGTGCGCAGGTCGACGACGGAGATCGGCACGACCTGGGCGCCGGCCGCCTGCGCCAGCGCGATCGCGCGACCGAGCGCGTGCTTGGACTCCGGCGAGCCGTCGTAGGCGACGCCGACGCGGCGCAGCGTGCGCTCGGACTCCTCGCGCTTGGCGTAGTCGACCGGCGCGACGGCGACGGGAACCGGCGCGCCGTGCAGCACCTGCTCGGTCGCGCTGCCGGCCCAGACGCGCCCGAGCGCGCCACGGTGGCTGGTGCCGACGACGATCGCTTCCGCCTCCAGCTCCTCGGCGAGGCGGTGCAGCCCGGACGCGGCCGAGCTGGCGCGAACGGCCCGGAAGGCCTCGGCCGGCAGCTCCGGCGCCTGCGCGCGGGCGCGCTCCAGCTCCTGCTCGGCCTCGTAGCGCAGGCGGCCCTGGTAGTCGCTCTCGGTCCCGTGCGAGTCCTTCTGTATGACGGCCTTGTAGACGATCGCGACGACCAGCTCGGTGTCGCCGCCCTCCGCCGCCGCGAGCGCACGCCCGAGCGCGAGCGCGTCCTCGCCGTGTGAGGAGCCGTCGAAGCCGATCAGGATGCGTCCCATGGTGTCCTTCCGCCGTCGTTCAGGTTCGGGGCCGTGCCCTGGACCGTATCGAGCGGCGCGCGATCGCTCATCCGCGCGCCGCCCGCGAGCGGCTCCGTGGGAACTACGCGCTCAGCGGCGCCCCTTCGAGACGAAGACGGTGACGGTCTTCTTGTACGCGAGCTTCTTGCCCGCCTTCTGCGAGAGCTTCACGACGCGCCCCTTGCGGATCTTCGTCGAGCGGACCTGCTTCGACGCGGCCTTGCAGCCCTTCTGCACCAGCGCCTTCTTCGCGGCGGCGAACGTGACGCCGGCCTTCAGCTTCGGCACGACGCAGCGCTTGCCCGTCGGCTTCGACTCTCTTCTCGCTCTTCTCTCGTCGACCGGCGGCGGCACGACCGCCGGCCGGTTGACCGTCTCGCAGTCGGGCGCGACGGTGTCGTTCGCGTCGGCGGTGACGGTGTCGGTGCCGGGGCCGCAGACGACGCTGTCGACTTCGCCGTCGCGCACGTCGATCGTGTCGTTGCCCGCGCCGGTGCGGCAGACGAGGAAGTTGCAGGCGCCGCTGCCGGCGTCGGCGTTGATCGAGTCGCGGCCGGGGCCGCCGCTGATCGTGTCATTGCCGAAGCCGGCCTCGATCGTGTCGTCGCCGCCGCGGCCCTCGATCACGTCGTCGTAGTCGTAGGAGATCAGCGAGTCGGCGGCGTCGCTGCCGACCAGCTTCGAGGGGCCGGGTCCAGTCTGGAAGACTCTGAAGGCGACCGCGCCGGCGCCCGCCGACAGGCTCGCCGGCTGGTTGACCTGGATCGACTCGACGCCGACGACGTTGTCGCCCTCGCCGGCGAGGCCGTCGTTGGCGACACCGTCGAGCGAGACGGCGATCGGCGCGTTCTGGTGGTCGTTGACCCAGTCGTTGACGATCGCGTCGTGCCCGGCGCCGCCGTCGATCACGTCGGCGAACGGCTTGAGGCCGTCGCCGAGCAGGCTGTCGTCGCCGTCGCCGCCCTGCAGCGTGTCGTTGCCCCAGCCGCCGGCGAGGTTGTCGTTGCCGGGACCGCCGTCGAGCGTGTCATTGCCGACGCCGCCGCTGAGTCTGTCGGTGCCGTCGCCGCCCCGGAACGTGACGGCGAGGCCGTCGAGCGGCGCCGACAGCTCGTCGTCGCCGGGGCCGCCGTCGGCGGTGAACTGCTGCGCGGCGGGCAGGCCGCTGGAGAAGGAGACTCTGTCGGCGCCGTCGCCGGTCTCGATCCGGACCGGCCCGGCGAAGACGCAGCGGGCGACGTCCTCGCCGTCCCACTCGGCGCGGTAGCAGGGCGCGCCGAACGAGATCGCGGCGTTGTCGAGGAAGCGCAGCTCGCCGGGATCGTCGGTGCTGACGATCACGCGGTTGGTCTCGCCGGGAGCGGCGCGGTAGACGAGCGTGTCGCCCTCGAGCGAGAGCTGGGCGGCCGGAGCGCTCGCGGCGGCCGCGAGCGAGGCGGCGCAGCCGAGCGCGAGCGCGGTGCGGAAGGCGGAGAAGGGCATGCTGGCAGCGTGGCCGGCGCCCTCCTCCGCGACATGGGGGGAAGTTCCCGACAGCTTCCCCGCGGTCCGCACGGCGACCGGGACGCACGCGTGCGCGCCCCAGCCGCCTGCAGCCGCTACCGCTTCGCGGCGGCGCGCACCTTCACGAGCTTGAAGGCGCTCGCACCGGCTCTCGTCGTCGCCGTCGCCGGCGCGCTGACGCGCAGGCGGTAGGCGGCGGCCGGCTTCAGTCGCAGCGTCGCCGTCGCGCGGCCGTTGGCCGCCACTCTGACGCGCGCGACCGTCACGACGCGCCCGCCGACGCGGCGCTGGATCGCGACCCGCTTGCCGGCCAGCGCCTTCGGCGCGACGACCGACACTCTCACCACGACGCGGCTGCCGCTGCGTCTCGCCGTCACCGACGTGCGCAGCGTGATCCGCTTCTTCGCGGCCGGCTTCGGCGCCGGCGGCGGACCGCCGTTCGTCGACGGCGCAGGCGCGGGCGGCTGCGTGACCGGCGCCGGCGCCTTCTCGATCACGATCGGCGTCGGCTCGCTCCCGGCGACGTATCTGAGCGGCGGCAGCTTCGTCGGCGTGACCTGGCCCTTCATCCGCTGCTCGAGCGCGTAGGCGAAGCCGACGACCTTGGCGTCGTCCCACGCGCGGCCCTGAATCTGCATCGAGACCGGGAAGCCGTGGTCGTTGACGCCGACCGGCACGATCACCTCGGGGGCGCCGAAGTTCGACGCCGGGGCGGTCGAGAAGGCGCCGCCGAGCGCGCCGGAGTCGTTGTCGTGGAAGTCCGACGTGTTGTTGGGGTAGATGACGGCATCGACGCCGGCCGCGTCCATCCAGGCGGCCAGCAGGCGCTTGGACTCGGTGCGGTCGGCGCGCGTGGCGGTCACCTGCTGCGGCGTCATCGGCACGCCGGTGTATCTCGTGCTGCGGTTGTACGGCAGCTTGCGCTGCGAGGTCTGGATCTCGGCCGGCGTTCTGTACGGCGACTCGGGATGCTCGGCGATCCAGCGGTACCAGCCTTCGGCCTGCAGCGAGCCGCCCGGTCTGCTGCTGAACGGATCCGGCTGTCTCGGCATCTCGACCAGCTCGGCGCCGAGCGCTCTGACCTGCTCGAGCGCCGCTCTGGAGACGACGAGCGAGCCAGGCGTGCCGTAGGTGGGCGCCACGAACTCTCTGGCGAGGTAGCCGATCCGTCTCCCGGCGAGCGCGTTCGGGTCGAGCACGCTGGTCCAGTCGGCGGGACGGTGTCTGTCGGCGTCGACGGTCGCCTCGTCGGCGGGGTCGGTCCCGGTCGTGACGTTGAGGATCGTCGCCAGATCGGTGACCGAGCGCGCGAGCGGGCCGGCGTAGTCCTGCATCCAGGTCAGCGGCATCGCGCCGCTGACGCTCGACATGCCGTCGGTGCCGCGCAGCGCGACGAGGCTGCTGGCGCCCGATGGCGCGTTCAGCGAGACGCCCGTCTGGCTGCCCATCGAGAAGGCGGCGAAGCTGGCCGCGACCGCGACGCCGGAGCCGCCGGAGGAGCCCTGCGAGGTCGAGGAGAGCTTGATCGCGTTCCAGACCTGGCCCCACGGCGACTCGCTGTGGCGACCGGAGTTGGCGAACTCGGACATGTTCGCCTTGCCGAGGATGATCGCGCCGGCCGCACGCAGGCGCGCGATCTGGAAGGCGTCCTTGACCGGGCGGAAGCCCTCGAAGACGAGCGACCCGTTCGTCGTCGGCATGTCCTTCGTGTCATAGAGGTCCTTGACGGCGACCGGGATCCCGAGCAACGGGCCGGCTCTGCCGTTGGCGCGCGCGAGGTCGGCGGCGCGCGCCTGGTCCATCGCGTCCTCGGCGACGTGGATGAAGGAGTGCAGGCCGAGCTGGCCGGTGTCGTAGGCGGCGATGCGGTCGAGGTAGGCGCGCACGATCTGCTGCGAGGTCGTGCGACCGGCCGTCATGTCGGCCTGCAGCTCGGTCAGCGTCTTGTTGACGACGTCGTAGGGCGAGGAGGTGACCGGCTCCGGCGCGCTTCTGAACGGCTCCGGCTGCGGCGCCTGGCGCGCGGCGCAGGTCGCCGGCAACGCCGGGTCGAGCGCGGCGAGGTCCCAGTTGGCCAGCTCGCACCGCTCGCCGACCGAAAGGCCGTCGAAGTCGGGCGCCGCGGCGAGCGCGACGGCGCGCACGCGGACGGCCTCGATCTCGCTGCCGGGCGCCGGCACCGGCCCGCTGGTCGGCAGCTCGGTTCTGCCGACGATCACGAAGTGCGCCAGCGATCTCGTCTCGCCCGGCTGGATCGTGATGCGGCGCAGGAAGCCGTAGAAGTTGGCCTCCATTCCGGCGCCGACCTCGAGCGGGTTGGCGAACGGGTTGCGGAAGAAGTTGGCCGTCCGCTGCAGCGAGCCGAGCAGGCCGGTGCCGGCGGTGCCGAGGACGGTCGCGGAGGGGCCGTTCTGGGTCGGGCCGCCGGTCGCCGTTCTGGCCGCCGCGGTCGGCGTCGCGACCTCGACCCAGCTGTCGGGGAGCTGATCGCCGTGTCGCCGTTGGCGCTGTTGACGACCTCGCTCTGGTTCTCTCTGTTGTTCTGCCCGAGGATGCCGCCGAAGGTCACCTCGACCGTCTTGGGCATGTTCGTGCGGTTGGTGAAGCGGTCGACGAAGCGGGTGCTGTTGCCGGTCGCGTCAAGTCTCAATTCGCGTGCGACGTCGATCCCGGAGAGGTTCACGGGCGTCGTCGTCGCAAAGGTGTCGATCCCGTCGAAGCGCAGTCCGAAGCCGCGCATCAGCTCGCCGTCCATCCGCGCCGGCGGGGCACCTGAGACGCTGATGCGGAGACCGCCGTAGCCGAGCAGCGAGGCGCTCGTGACGCTGCGGATCGAACCGGTGTCGAGGCCGGGCATCGCGCCGTCGTTGACCTCCCAGCGCTCGCCGTTGGCGGTCGTGACGAAGTTGACTGCTCCTGCGGCGGGCGCGAGCACGGCACCCGCGCCGACGCTCGCGGCGAGCGCCGCGGCGAGGGCGAGCACGCGGCGTCGCGGCCGCTCACTGCATGGGGATCTCATGCCGTCCGATTCTGAGAACGAGATGTGAACAGCGGTATCGCCACCCGTACAGGGCAGTCACGGTGACGATTGGACAGGCAATGTCACGGAGCGACGAGACCCCGCTTTGCGGAGGAGTCGTCGCGGCGGCGACGAAAGGCGCCTGCGGGAGATTCACTCGACGGAAAGGTCAGGGCCGTGGCAATGAAACGTGCGCTCGCGGAGGCGCTCGGCACCTTCGTGCTCGTCTTCGGCGGTGTCGGCGCCGCAGTGATCGCCGGCGACAGAATCGGCTTCCTCGGTGTCGCCTTCGCGTTCGGCCTCTCGCTGCTGGCGATGGCCTACGCGGTCGGCCCCGTCTCGGGCTGCCACATCAACCCGGCGGTGACGCTCGGGCTGCTGGCGCGCGGCAAGATCGAGCTGAGCGAGGCGGCGCGGTACTGGATCGCGCAGATCGCCGGCGCGATCGTCGCGGCCGCGCTGCTGCTGGTGATCGTGAAGGGCAAGGCCGGCGGCTACGACGCCGGCGAGGCCGGCTTCGGCGCCAACGGCTACGGCGACCACTCGCCCGGCGGCTACCCGTGGGGCTCGGCCTTCGCGATCGAGGTCGTGCTGACCGGCTTCCTCGTCTTCACCGTGCTGGCGGCGACCGACCGGATCGCCAGCGTCGCCTTCGCCGGCATCCCGATCGGCCTCGTGCTGGTGCTGATCCACCTCGTCGGGATCCCGGTCGACAACACCTCGGTCAACCCGGCCCGCTCGATCGGCCCGGCGCTGTTCGTCGGCGGCTGGGCGCTGGAGCAGCTGTGGCTGTTCATCGTCGCGCCGCTGGTCGGCGCGCTGCTGGCGGCCGGGCTGCACGCGCTGCTGTTCAGCAGCGAGGTCGCGGTCGCGCCGGAGGAGTCGGCGGTCGCCGCTGGCTGACACGTCCCGCGCGTTCAGCCGAGCGCCGGCTGAACGCGCGCCGCGCGGCGGGGCGGGCTCGTGGGGAGCCCGCCCGCGTCGCGTCGTCCTGCGGGGCGTCCTACGACGGGACGGTCGCGCAGATCGCGTAGCCGTTGATCTGCCAGGCGGGCGCGGGGGCCGGATCGGCGGTCGCGGTCAGCTGCCAGGTGTTGCCGAGGGGGATGCCGCCGGTGATCACGCCATTGGTGCCGCCGGTCACCTGACCGCCGCCACCGAGCACGACCTTGCCGGGAGGGCAGACGACGGCGAAGGTCTGCGATGCGCCGGTCGCGGCCGTCGAGGCGGCGTTGACGATCTGGTAGCCGCTGACGCCGTTGGCGCCGGCGGGGCCTCGCGGGCCGGTCCCACCGGTCGAGCCTCTGTTGCCGGTCGCCCCTCTGGCGCCGGTCGCGCCGCGCGGACCAGTCGCCCCGCGCGGACCGGTCGGGCCGACGGCGCCGTTGGTGAGGATCAGTCTCTGCGTCGGCGTCGAGAGACGGTCGAGCGTCAGCGTGCCCTTGCGCACGTCCTTGCGCGTGATCGATCCGTTCTTGATGTCGTTGCCGGTGATCAGCCGTGCGGCCTGTGCCGGCAGCCCGGTCACGAGCAGCACGACGATGCCGGTCAAAGTCGCTGCGAGCACTGCGGTGCGCTTCATCCTGCCCCCAAGATGTCGATTGGCGTGGTCGAGATTCCAACACACCGCTCGCCTGGGAGTCGCGGCGCGCCGTGACGGCACGCCGCGAAGCGCTGTCTAGGAGACGCGCTCGACGACGACGGCGATCCCCTGGCCGACGCCGATGCACATCGTCGCGAGGCCGAAGGTGACGTCGTCGCGGCGCTGCAGCTCGTGCACCATCGTCGTCAGCAGGCGGGCGCCGGAGCAGCCGAGCGGGTGGCCGAGCGCGATCGCGCCGCCGTTGACGTTGAGCCGCTCGTCCTCGGCGTCGATGCCCCACTCCGCCAGCACCGCCAGGGCCTGCGCGGCGAACGCCTCGTTGAGCTCGATCAGGCCGACGTCGGCGAGGCCGATCCCGGCCCGCTCCAGCGCCTTCTCGCTCGCCGGCACCGGGCCGATCCCCATCACGCGCGGCGGCACGCCGGCGGTCGCGATCGAGCGGATCTTCGCCAGCGGCGCGAGGCCGTGCTCGCGCGCGTAGGCGGGGCTGACGAGCACGACGGCGGCGGCGCCGTCGTTGAGCGAGCTGGAGTTGCCGGCGGTGACCGTCCCGCCCTCCTTCACGAACGCCGGCTTGAGCGCCGCGAGCCGCTCCAGCGACGTGTCGGCGCGCGGGCCCTCGTCGGCGTCGACGATGCGCTCGCCCTTGCGCTCCTTGACCGTCACCGGCACCAGCTCGCGCGCGAAGCGGTCGGCCTCCTGAGCGGCGAGCGCCTTCTGGTGGCTGTGCAGCGCGAAGCGGTCCTGCGCCTCGCGCGTGACCACGTCCGGCCGCTCGGCGACGAGGTTCTCGGCCGTCTGACCGAGCGAGTCGGTGTGGCCCAGCGCCTCCATCCTCGGGTTGACGAAGCGCCAGCCGAGGCCGGTGTCGTACATCGTGTTGGGGCCGGTGGCGAAGCCCTTCGCGGGCTTGGCGACGGCCCACGGCGCGCGGCTCATCGACTCGACGCCGCCGGCGACGAACGCCTCGCCGTCGCCGACCATCAGCGCCCGCGCGGCGTAGGAGATCGCGTCGAGGCCGGAGCCGCAGAGGCGGTTGAGCGTCGTGCCGCCGACCGTCTCGGGCAGGCCGGCCAGCAGCGCCGCCATCCGCGCGACGTCGCGGTTGTCCTCGCCGGACTGGTTGGCGCAGCCGAGCACGACGTCCTCGATCGTCTCCGCCGGGATCCCGGAGCGCTCGACCGCGGTGCCGACGGCGAGCGCGGCGAGGTCGTCGGGGCGCACGGCGGAGAGCGCTCCGCCGAGCCGGCCGATCGGCGTGCGGACCGCCTCGACGATCCAGGCCTCGTTCAGCTCGCTCATCGCACCGCCTCCTGACTCAGCTGCGGCGCGAGGTCGAAGCGCGCGCCCGTGTTCTGCTCGATCCACTCGATGCTGCTGCCCTCTGCCACGTCGATCAGCGTCAGACCGTCGTCGCCGACCGCGAACGTCGCGTGCTCGGTGACGATCAGGTCGACCGGGCGGTCGGCCGTCAGCGGGAAGCTCGCCTCCTGCACGATCTTCGGCGTGCCGTCCTTGGCGACGTGCGTCGTCGCGACGATCACGCGGCGGGCGCCGACGAGCAGGTCCATCGCGCCGCCGACGCCGAGGATCGGCTTGCCGGGGATCGACCAGTTGGCGATCCGGCCCTTGCCGTCGAGCTGCAGCGCGCCGAGGATCGCGACGTCGACGTGGCCGCCGCGGATCATCCCGAACGAGGCCGAGCTGGAGAAGTAGGAGGCGCCGGCCAGCTCGCTGACGGGCAGCTTGCCGGCGTTGACGAGGTTGGGGTCGACGTCGGCCTCGGCCGGCGTCGGCCCGACGCCGAGCATCCCGTTCTCGGTCTGCAGCACGACGTCGACGCCGTCGGGCAGGTGGTCGGCGACGAGCGTCGGGATCCCGATCCCGAGGTTGACGATCTCGCCATCCTCGATGTGGCGCGCGACGCGCTGGGCGATCACGGTCGAGACGGAGGCGCTCACGGCTTGGCTCCTTCGCTGCGCACGAGCGCGTCGACGAACAGGTGCGGGGTCGCGATCTCGTTCGGGTCGAGCTGGCCGACCTCGACGATCTCGTCGACCTCGGCGATCACGGTTCTCGCCGCGGTCGCCATGTCGGGGTTGAAGTTGCGCGCGGTGCGGGCGTAGACGAGGTTGCCGGCGCGGTCGGCCTTGGCGGCGCGGATCAGCGCGACGTCGGCCTTCAGCGGCAGCTGGAAGAGGTATTGGAGGCCGTCGATCTCGCGCTGCTCCTTGCCCTCGGCCAGCAGCGTGCCGGCGCCGGTGCGGACGTAGAAGCCGCCGATCCCGGCGCCGCCGGCGCGTATCGCCTCGGCAAGCGTTCCCTGCGGCAGCAGCTCGACCTCGATCTCGCCTCTGAGGTGGGCCTCGACGACCTCGCGGTTGGAGGTGAAGTAGGAGCCGACCGCCTTCCTGACGCGTCTGGTCGGCAGCAGCTTGCCGAGGCCGCGACCGGGCTCGCCGAGGTTGTTGGAGATGACCGTGAGGTCGCCGGCGTCGGATGCGTCCAGCAGCGCGGCGATCAGCGTCAGCGGCGCACCGACGAGGCCGAAGCCGCCGACCATCACGGTGTCGCCGGGCTGGACCTTCGCGAGCGCCTCCGCGGGGGTGAGGAGATCGACCATGGCGCTCAGCTTCGCGCGCGCGCTCCTATCTGTCCAATACTCGTTCGGCCGCCCTTGCATACTCCAGAGGTATGGATGTCGAACTGCGCCACCTGCGCTACTTCGTCGCGGTCGCCGAGGAGCTGAGCTTCACGCGCGCCGCCGAGCGGCTGCACATCGCGCAGCCGCCGCTGTCGACGCAGATCCGCGCGCTCGAGCGCGAGCTGGGGGTCGATCTGTTCGACCGCTCGCGCCGCGCGATCGCGTTGACCGACGCCGGCGAGGTGCTGCTCGGCGAGGCGCGGCGGCTGCTCGTGCAGGTCCAGCAGGCGCTCGCCGCGACGACGCGCGCCGGCACCGGCGAGGTCGGCCGCCTGACGGTCGGCTTCGTGCCGTCCGCGTCGGTCGGCGCGCTGCCGTCGCGGCTGAAGGCGTTCCGCGCCCGCCATCCAGGGGTCGAGCTGTTCCTGCGCGAGCTGCCGCCCGACGAGCTGGTCGCCGCGCTGCGGACCGGCGCGCTCGACCTCTGCATCCTCTACCTGCCGTTCTCCGACCCCGGGCTGGAGGTGCTTACGGTCGCGCGCGAGCCGCTCGTCGCGGCGCTGCCGGCCGAGCACCCGCTGGCGGCTGACGGCACGCCGCTGCCGGTGGCGGCGCTGCGCGACGAGCCGTTCGTCGTGCCCGCGCGCCACCACATGCCGGGGTTGAACGCGCGCGTGATGGAGACCTGTCGCCGCGCCGGCTTCGAGCCGCGCGCCGTGCAGGACGACGTCTGGCTGCTGCAGACGACGCTCGGCCTCGTCGCCGCCGGCATCGGCGTCGCGCTCGTGCCGGCGTCGCTGGAGAAGCTCGGCCGCGCCGGCGTCGCCTTCCGCCCGCTGCGCGACCCGGGGCCGGACGTCGAGCTGGGCGCGCTGTGGCGCGCCGAGGACAGCTCGGCCGCGCTGCGCAACTTCGTCGCGGTGCTGCGGGAGGGGTGAGCGGGAGCGCGGCGCGGCGGCGCGGGGGTTGCGGCGCGGCGCGGCGGCGCGGGGCCGCGGCTGCCTTCACCCCCCGTGCGCGGCGAGCAGTCTTCCCAGCAGCGCGTCGAAGGTGGCGCGCTCTCTCGCCGTCAGCGCGGCGAAGAAGTCGTCGCGCGCCTCCAGCTCCGCAGCGCGCACGAGCAGGGCGCGGCCGGCGTCGGTGATCGAGACGGCGTGGGCGCGACGGTCCGCAGGGTCGGGCGCGCGGCGGGCGAGGTCGTGCGACTCCAGCTCGTTGAGCAGCGCCACGAGCGTCGCTCTGTCGATCCGCGTCTGCTCGCTCAGGCGCGCTTGCCGCAACGGCCCCTCGGTCGCGAGCGCGACGAGCACGATCAGCGCCGGCTTGCCGATTCCCAGCTCCCCGTAGAGCTCCGTCCAGCGACCCGCGGCGACGCGCATCAGGCGGTCGATCACGAAGCCGGTCGGGAGCTGGAAGCCGTCAGGCAGAGCCATGCGATCCCATCATCGTTTGCGATCCTAACGTTTGTAATGCTAACGTTTGCTACATGAACGATTCCAGCGTAGTCGAGCGGACGGTCGTCGTGACGGGCGCGACCTCGGGGCTGGGGCGCGCCGCGGCGGCGCAGCTCGTGCGCGAGCCGGGCGTGACGGTCGTCGTCGCGGCGCGGGATGCGGCGCGCGGGGAACGGGCGGCGGCCGAGCTGACGCGAGCCGCGGCCGCGCGCGCGAGCGGACGCGCGATCCCTCTTCCGCTCGACCTCGCCTCGCTTGACTCGGTCCGCGCCTTCCCGGCCGCGCTCGACGGCGCGCGGCTGCCGCCGCTGCACGCGCTCGTCGCCAACGCCGGCATCCAGTACACCGACCGCCGCCACACGACCGCCGACGGCTTCGAGGCGACCTTCGCCACCAACCATCTCGGCCACTTCCTGCTGATCCGGCTGCTGCTCGACCGGCTCGCCGTCGACGGCCGGGTCGTGCTCGTCTCCAGCCGCACGCACAAGCCGCAGCGACTGCGCAACGGCGGCTTCCCACCGCCGCGCTGGGCCGACGCGCGCACGCTCGCGACCCCCGGCGAAGGGAGCGGCCAGGTCGCCTACTCGACCTCCAAGCTCGCCAACGCGATGACGGCGCTGGAGCTGACTCGCCGGATCGAGACGCTGCGCCCGGGCGCCCACATCGCCGTCCACGCCCTCGACCCCGGCCTGATGCCTGTGACCGGGCTCGCGCGCGATTACCCGCCGCTGGCGCAGCGCCTCTACCTGCGCGCCGCGCCGCTGCTGTCCGCGCTGATCCCCGGCGCGACGACCGCCGAGCGCTCCGGCGCGCAGCTCGCGCGGATGACGCTCGACCCATCCTTTGCCGCGCCACCGCAAGGCCCGCGCAACGGCCGCTACGTCGAGCTGACGCGCGACGGCGAGCCGTCGGCGCAGGCGCGTGACCCGCGCCTCGCCGCCGAGCTGTGGCGCGACTCCGAGGCGCTGGTGGGGCTGGCCTAGAACCCGTTCTCCGCCAGCCGCTCGAACAGGCGGGCGGTGAAGCGGACGTGGTCGAGGTAGTCGACGACGGCGCCGTGCTCGTCGGGGCCGTGCATGTTGCCGTCGGGGCGGAGCGTGCCGGCGGGTGAGACGACCGGCGCGCCGAGCGTGTCGAGCACGATCCGGCCGGGTCCGGCGCCGATCAGCACCGGGTAGACGACCGGCTCGCCGAAGACGTCGGCGGCGGCGTCGATCGTCGCGCGCGCGAAGGGCGTGTCGAGCGGCGAGGCGGCCGGCAGGATCGCGCGGCCGGCGGTCACCTCGACGTCGCCGAAGCCGTGCGCGGCGAGGTGGGTCTCGATCGCCTCCAGCACGTGCGCGGGATCCTGGTCCGGGACGAGGCTGAAGCGCAGCGTCACGCTCGCCTCGGCCGGCACCGAGCCGACACCGTCGGCGCCGACGACGAACCGCCCGACCGACAGCGACGGCGCGAAGATCAGCCGCTGGCGCAGCTCCTCGTCGGAGACGCCGCGCCAGAACGGCGACGCGTCGACGTCGTCGCGCGCGACCGCGTCGCGCGGCAGGGGGATCTGCGCCGCGGTCTCGACCTGGATCGGCGTCGGCAGCATGATCCCGTCGAGGAAGCCGTCGATCGTGATCGTGCCGGCGCCGTCGGTCATCGAGGAGACCGCGCGCATCAGCTCCAGCGGCGCGGACCGCACGATCGACGCGAACGCCGTGTGCTGGTCGGCCTTCAGCAGCCGCAGGTCGAGCCTGACCTCGAGGTTGCCGCGGCAGCCGAAGCCGATCCCGGGGCGGCCGTCGGCGTCGCGCAGGAACGACTCCCACAGGCAGGCGTCGGCGTGCAGGTCGGCGGCGTTGCCGGCGAGCGCCTCGGCGAGGCCGGGGCTGCCGATCTCCTCGGCCGGGTCGGAGATGTAGATCACCGTGTACGGCGGCGGCGCGCCGTCGAGCGTCGCGACCCACGCCTCCAGCGCGTGCAGCCGCGCGACGACGTCGGCCTTGTCGTCACAGGCGCCGCGCGCCCACATCTTGCCGTCGCGCAGCTCGGCCGCGAAGGCCGGCGTCGTCCACGCCGCCGGGTCGCCGGGCGGCTGCACGTCGTAGTGCGTGTAGAGCAGCAGGCGACCGTCGCCGCTGCCGTTCAGCGTCGACGCGAGCAGCGGCCCGTAGCCGGGGATCTCGATCCGCCGCACGTTGTCGAACAGCGGCTCCAGCCGCGCCTCGATCCATCTCGCCGCCTGCTCGATCGCCTCCAGCTCGCCGGAGACCGACGGGATCCGGCAGATCGCCCGCCACTCCTCGACGAAGCGGTCCGCCTCGCGCGCGACGAAGGCGTCGGTCTGCTCGCTCATGCCGTCGCGACGCCGCGCGTGATCGTGGTCGGGATCAGCTCGTACGGGTAGTCGGTCAGCAGCTCCGAGCCGGTCTCGGTCACGAGCACGAGGTCCTCCAGCCGCACGCCGCCGAAGCCCTGGCGGTAGCAGCCGGGCTCGACCGCGATCACGTCGCCGGGGACGAGCACGTCGTCGTTCTGGTCGAGGTGGGGCGCCTCGTGGATCTCCAGTCCGACGCCGTGGCCGAGCGAGTGGAAGAAGCCCTCGTTCAACACCTCGCCGGGCTTCTTCGTCAGGCGCGTCGGCTGTCCGGCGGCGGCGATCGGCTCGCACGAGATGCGGTGCAGCTCGCGCACCGGCAGGCCCGGTCTGATCGCGGCCAGGACGGCGTCGATCGACTCCTTCACGATGCGGTAGTAGAGCTGCAGCTCGTCGTTGACCTCGCCGCGGACGAACGTGCGCGTGATGTCGGTGTAACAGCCGGACTCGGGGTCGCGCGGGCAGAGGTCGACGGTGACCGGCTCGCCCTCCATCACCTGGCCGGAGCCGGAGTGGTGGCCGACGCAGGTCTGGTAGCCGTGCGCGACGATCACGTCGTCGCCGCCGCAGCCGTTGCGGATGAAGGCGAGCGCGACGCCCTCCTTCAGCCGCTCGCAGGTGAGCGGCGCGCCGTCGAGCAACAGGCCGCCGTCGCTGTCGACGGTCGCGTCGTGCAGCGCGGTCGCGACCGACGCGACGGCCGCCTCGGCCGCCGTCTGAGCGCGCTTGATGCCGGCCAGCTGCGGCGCGCTCTTGGCGCGGCGACGCGTCTTGAAGAGGCTCGCGTCGACGGTCAGCTCGATGCCGCCGGCGCGCAGGTGGTCGGCCAGCTCGACGGGGAACGCGGGCGGCACGACCGCCTGCGAGATCCCCAGTCTCTTGCAGGCGCGCAGCGCGATCTCCAGCGTCGCCTGCTCGCCGCTGAGGCCGGAGGCGACCAGCTCGTCGAGGCCGAACTCCTCCTGCGGCAGCGCGGTCATGTTCGGCAGCTCCGACATCCGCGCGACCTCCAGCGAGCGCAGCACCGTGTAGCGCTTGCCGCCGTGCTCGACGTAGAGGAAGGGGTCGTGGACGGAGTGCGGGACCTCGTTCCGCATCTCGGCGGTGTGGGTCGTGTCCGCGAACATCAGGACCGTGGGGCTGCTGGAGGTCATCGCTCGTCCTTCATCGTCGCACGCAATCTGGGCCTAAATACTGCACGAATCGTCCACGATAGTGGAGACGTTCGATAACGTGGAGGGATGCACACGGTCAGAAGCGGCAGTCCCTTCGAGACGTTGGCCTCCTACTCGCGCGCCGCGCGCGCAGGTGACATCGTCGCGGTCAGCGGCACCGCCGCGCTCGACGCGAGAGGTGTCGCGCTCTTCCCCGGCGACGCCGCCGCGCAGACGCGTGCGGCGCTGGAGACCGCGCTCGAAGCCGCCGCCGCGCTCGGCGCCGCGCGCGAGGACGTGATCCGCACCCGCATCTACCTGCTCGCCGGGACCGAGTGGCGCGGCTCCGTCGAGGTCCACGGTGAGATCTTCCGCGGCGTCGACCCGGCCAACACGACGCTCCACGTCGCCGAGCTGATCCCGCAGGACTGCCTCGTCGAGGTCGAGCTGGACGCCGTCGCGTCGGGGCCGGTCAAGGCATGACGCGAGGAGGAGCCTCCGGCGAGTCCTCGCAGTTGAAAGCGAGCCCTCTGGGCGCGGCTTTCGACTACGACGTCGAAGCCGTGCGTTCGCGCTTCGCCTCGCTGCGCGGTGGCGAGGCGATCTTCTTCGACACGCCCGGCGGCGCTCAGGTGCCCGACGAGGTCCGCGCCGCCGTCGACGGCGCGATGCGCGACGCCGCCGGCAACCTCGGCGGCGCCTTCCCGACCAGCCGCCGCGTCGCGGCGATCGTCGAGGAGGCGCACGACGCCGCCGGCCGCTTCCTCGGCTGCGATCCCGAGGAGACGATCTTCGGGCAGAACATGACCTCGCTCAACTTCACGCTCTCGCGCGCCTTCGCGCGCGAGCTGCGCGAGGGCGACGAGATCCTCGTGCTGCAGTCCGACCACGACGCCTCGGTCTCGCCGTGGATCGAGGTCGCCCACGACGTCGGCGCCGTCGTGCGGACCGTGCCGGTCGACCCGGTCACGTTCGCGCTCGATGAGGCGGCGCTGACCGCCGCGATCGGCGAGCGCACGCGCGTCGTCGCCTTCTCGATCGCGTCGAACTCGGTCGGCAACGTGATCGACGCGAAGCGTGTCGCGTCGCTCGCGCACGCTGCCGGCGCGCTCTCGTGGATCGACGCGACCCACTACGCCGCGCACCTGCCGGTCGACGTGCGCGCGATCGACTGCGACCTGCTCGTCTGCTCCCCCTACAAGTTCTGCGGCCCCCACCTCGGGCTCGCCTACGGCCGCCGCTCGCTCCTGCAGGGGTGGCGCCCGTACAAGGTCCGCCCCGCGCCGACCGACCCGATCGGCCGCAGCTTCGAGACGGGCACGATGCCCTACGAGCAGCTCGCCGGCTTCACCGCCGCCGTCGCCTACTGGACGTCGGTCGACGCCGCCGGCGCCGGCCACGCCCACGCGCGCCAGCTCGGCGAGCGCTTCCTCGCCGGCCTGCCCGCGGGAGCCGAGCTGATCGGCCCGCCGACGAGCGCCGGCCGCGTCCCGACCTTCCTGCTCAGATTCGCCGGCCGCGACGCCGCCGAGGTCTCCGACGAGCTGGTCGCGCGCGGCTTCAACGTCACCGCCAGCGAGCACTTCTACTGCCTCGGCCTGCGCGAGACGATCGGCGGCAAGGCGCTCCGCGTCGGGATCTTCCACTACAACACCGCCGCCGAGGTAGACGCCCTGCTCGCGGCGCTGTGTGAGCTGACGTAACCCTTCCCCCACCCCCCTCCCCGCTCAAGAGGCGGGCGCGGCTCTTGTCCCCAGCCGCGCCCGTCTCGGGGAGAGCGCATTGCGCCGCGCTATGCTCAACGCATGGCACAGCTCGTCACACGCGTCCCCAATGAGATCGCCGAGGCGATCGACGATCTCGTCAGAGCGAGAGTGTTCGCGTCGCGCTCTGACGCGGTGCGTGCGGGACTCGAGACGGTCATCGAGCGCGAGCGCCGGGCCGCGGTCGGCCAGGCGATCGTCGAGGGCTACCGACGAATCCCACAGGACAGAGACGACCTCCGGTGGCCTGACGCGGCGACCGCCGCGATGATCGCCGAAGAGCCGTGGTGAGCACGCCTCGCCAAGGCGAGGTGTGGTGGGCGCAGGCAGAGGACAAGCGCCGGCCGGTGCTCGTCGTGACGCGCGACGTAGCGGTCCCCGTGCTCAACCGGGTGGTCGTCGCGCCGGTGACGAGAACGGTGCGAGCGATCCCGACCGAGGTCCCGCTTGGAGCGGCTGAGGGCCTGCCCGTCGACTGCGCGGCATCGTTCGACAACCTCCAGCCGATCTCACGCACCCTCCTGTTCGATCGCATCGGATCGCTCGGCGACGAGCGGCGCCGCGAGATCTGCCGCGCGCTCGACGCGCTCGCCGACTGCTGAGGGTCAACCGCCCGTCTCGGGGAGGCAGTACGCTCGCGCGCACCGTGGACGCCGACACAGCGCGACTCGACGAGCTCGGCTACCCGCAGGAGCTCGGGCGGGACCTGCGCATCCTCGACAACGTCGCGCTCGGCTTCGCGACGATCTCGCCGGTCGTCGGGCTCTACGCGGTCGTGCTCGTCGGCCTGATGGTCGCCGGCCCGGCGTGGATATGGGTGCTGCCGGTCGCGCTCGCGGGCCAGTGCCTGCTGCTCGCCGTCTACGCCGAGCTGGCGGCTGAGTTCCCGGTCGCCGGCGGCGCCTACCAGTGGAGCCGCCGCCTGCTCGGACCGGCCTACGGCTGGTTCACCGGTTGGGTCTCGATCTGCGCCTACGCCGTCGCCAACACGACGATCGCCTACCTGTCGGCGCCGTGGGCGCTGAGCCTGCTCGGGATCGACGCGACGCCGCCGCGGCTCGTGCTCGCGGCGATGGTCGTCGTCGTGCTCTGCGCGCTCGCCGGCGCCGGCGGGATCGGCGTCCTGACGCGCGCGGTCAAGAGCGGGATCGCGGCCGAGGCGATCGCCTCGCTGGGGGTCGGCGTCGCGCTGCTGCTCGCCTTCCGCGAGCAGGAGTTCGCGCTGCTGACCGACACGCTCGGTGCGCAGACGGCCTCCGGCGGCTCGGTCCTCGCGGGGCTGCTGGCGGCGCTGGCGGTCGGCGGCTGGGTCTTCATCGGCTTCGACGCCTGCATCGGCGCGGCGGAGGAGACGAAGAGCGCCGCGCGCCACCTCCCGCGCGCGATCTGGATCGCGCTGCTGAGCGTCGGCGCGCTCGTGATCCTCAACGCGGTCGCGGTCACGCTCGCCCACCCCGACCCCGCGGCCGTCGTCGCGGGCAACGACCTCGACCCCGTCACGACCGCGGTCGTCAGCTCCTTCGGCGGCTGGTCGAGCAAGCCGTTCGCGGCGCTGGTGCTGGTCGCCTTCCTCGCCTGCGGGATGGCGGCGCAGGCGCTCACCGCGCGCACGATCTACTCGGTCGCACGCGACGGCGTGCTGCCCGGCTCGCGCTTCCTGCGCACCGTCGGCCGGCGCCGCACGCCGCTGGGCGCGAGCGTCGCAACCGCTGTCATCGCCTGCCTCGGGCTGCTGCTCGGGCTGAGCACCGCCGCGGTCGGGAGCCTGATCGCGTTCGGGACCGCGGCGGTCTACGTCGCCTTCCTGCTGATCGCGCTCGCCGCCCTGATCGCGCGGCTGCGCGGCAGCTGGCGGCCGGCCGGCCACATCCAGCTCGGCCGTGCCGGGGTCGTGCTGAACGCGCTCGCCGTCCTCTGGCTCGCGTTCGAGACGGTCAACATCGCGTGGCCGCGCGCGTCGCTGGCGCCGGCCGGCGCGCCCGTCTACCAGGTGTGGGCGGCGCCGCTCGTGCTCACGCTGATCGCCGTCACCGGTCTCGCCTACCTCGTGCTCGCCAAGCCGCACCGGCGGGTGCCGGAGCGCTAGGGGCGCCGCGCCGCCTCGACCTGCCGCGCGACGTCGACGCGCGAGGAGACGCCGAGCTTGCGGAAGACGCTGCGCAGGTGCGTCTCGATCGTCTTCTCGCTGAGGAACAGCTTCGCCGCGATCGCGGCGTTGGTGTGGCGGTCGGTCACCAGCTCGCTGATCTCGCGCTCGCGCGGAGTCAGCGCGGCCAGCCCGTCGTCGGCGCCGCTGGCGGGGCCGCGCGGCTCGACGCGCGCGCCGAGCCGGCGCAGCTCGCGGCGGGCGGCGTCGCGCAG
>NZ_JAWSTH010000064.1:0-37064 GCF_033542075.1 Conexibacter stalactiti | reverse complement strand
GGCGGTGGCGGCAGCGCGATCGCGCCGCAGGGCGGCGCCGCGCTCGTCGTCGCCGGCGGCGGTGGTGGCGGCGGCGGCAACGGCATCGGCTCCGACAACCCCAACCAGGGCACGCCCGGCGCGGGCGGCGGCGACGGCGCCGGCGGCCGCGGCCCGGGCACACCGCAGGGGACCGACGGCGGCCAGCCGCCGCACGGCCATCCCCAGCTCGACCTCGGCGAGGGCGTCTTCGGCGTCGCCGAGCAGGGGAGAGGGACCGCCGGCGAGGACGGCGTCCACTGGCAGTTCGTCGAGGTGCTGTGCGGCAACCTCACCGGCGGCGGAGGCGGAGGCGGCGGCGGGATCAAGGGCGGCGGCGCCGGGACCCAGGTGATCCCCAACTACTCCAACCCCGACAACCAGCAGGAGTGCTACCCCGACTTCGGCTTCGGCGGCGGCGGGGGCGCAGGCGGCGACTCGTACGCGGACGCGACGGTGCAGGACCCGGTCTTCAGCGTCGATCCCGGCAGCTGCCCGCCTGACGGCCAGTTGGCCGCGGCCTGCTGGGGCGAGGTCGTGCTCGACTGGTCGATTGACGTCGGCACGGTCGCGGCGGCCGGCGGCGGCGTCCAGGAGACGACGATCGGGACGCGCTATCCGGGCCTCCTGCAGGCGCGCGTGACGGCGAAGGACGGCGCGCCGATCCCCGGTCTCGGCGTCACCTTCGAGCTGCCGTCCTCCGGCCCCTCGGGCGCGTTCGACACGGGCGACGGCCAGAGCCCGCGAACGGTCACGCTGACGACCGACGACAGCGGCGTCGCGACGGCCCCGCCGCTGCTCGCCAACACGACCGTCGGCAGCTTCACCGCGACCGCGACGGTCGCCGGCTTCAACCAGGCAGCCCGCTTCGCGCTTGCCAACGACGCCGCTGTGACGGCAACCTCGCTGTGGACGCTGCCGGCCGATCCGTCGGTGACGCTCGAGCCGGTCCAGCTCGTCGCCGAGGTCCGCCAGGCGCCCTCGACCGCGCCGACGCCGGTCGGCGTCGTGGCGTTCCGCGTCGACGGCAGACAGGTCGACGTCGTGACGCTCGACGGCGACGGCACGGCGATCTCCGATCCGCTGCCGCTGGCGACCGGTGACCATCCGGCCGAGGCGATCTTCTATCCCAACCGCCAGTTCAGAGGCAGCAGAGCGACGCTGACGCAGCGCGTCGCGCGCGCCGGCACCGCCGTCGAGATCGACTCCTCCGCCAACCCGTCCGAGGACGACGACGCGGTCACCTTCACCGCGACCGTCGCGCCGGTCGCCCCGGGCGCCGGCACGCCGACCGGCGCCGTCAGCTTCCTCGTCGACGGCAGAGCACTCGGCGAGCCGGTGCAGCTGAGCAGAGGCGCGGCCCAGTCGGCCGCGATCAGACTGCCGAGCGGGACCCACGGTGTGACCGCGACCTATGACGGCGACGCCGGTTATGAGCCGAGCGGCGGCGCGTACGTGCAGTCGGTCGGCGCGACCGCGACGGCGACCGAGCTGAGCGCCTCGCCGCGCAACCCCGTGGTCGGTCAGGCGACGGAGATCACGGCGACGGTGCTGCCGCCGGCGGGCAGATCGAGCGCGGTGCCGACCGGCGGCGTCGACGTGCTGGTCGACGGGATCGTCGTCTGCGACGCGGTCACGCTCGTCGCGGGCAGCGCGACCTGCGCCGTCGAGGCGCCGTCGCTGCCCGGCCCGCACGAGATCACCGCGGTCTACGACCCCGGCAGCCCCGACTTCGACCCCTCCAGCGGCGCGCTCTCGCAGCTCGTCTCGAAGGCGCGCGCCGAGCTGTCGCTGGAGGCGACGCCGGACCCGTCGGTCTTCGGCGAGCCGGTCCGGCTGCACGCCCAGGTCGAGGCGGCCGGCCCCGCGACCGGTGCGCCGACCGGCGCCGTCACCTTCACCGTCGACGGCGCCCCGATCGGCGCGCCGGTGCTGCTGCGCGACGGCCGCGCCGACTCGGTCGCGATCCCGCGCCTCGACGCGGGCCCGCACGTGCTGCGCGCCAGCTACAGCGGCGACGAGAGCTTCGTCGCCAACGCCGTCGGCGCGACGCAGGCGGTCGACCGCGGGCAGACGCTCGGCACGCTCACCAGCTCGGCGCCGAGCGCGCCGCTCGGGGCCGCGCCCGTCTTCAGCTTCAGGCTCGCGGTCGCGCCGCCGTCGGTCGGCATCCCCGGCGGCACCGTCCAGTTCTCCGTCGACGGCCGTCCGTGGGGACCGCCGGTCGCGCTGCGCGACGGCGCGGCGCAGTCGGCGCCGGTCCACACCTTGAGAGCGGGCGCCCACCTCGTGCGTGCCGCCTACTCCGGCGCCGCCGGCTACCAGCGCGTGGACGCGCAGCTGACGCAGCGGATCGCCGCGCCGCTGACGCCGCTCGGGCCGCCGCTGAGCCCGCAGCAGCCGGTGCTGAGACCGCTGCCGCCGTCGCTGCAGCCGGCGAGCGCGCGCTCGCCGCTGTTGTGCACGCGCCCGCTCGCGCTCAGCGCCGTCGGCGTGCACGGGCAGCGGGTGCGGTTGCGCGGCGTCGCCGAGGCCGACCTCGCCGGGCAGCGGATCGCGATCGTCAGCGGCGGCAAGGTGCTGGCACGTCCGCGCGTCGGCGCCGGCGGCGGCTTCTCGGCGAGCGTCCCGCGCCCGCGCGGCGTGCGCGAGGCCGACGCCGTCTACGTCGCGACGGCCGGCAGCGCCCGCTCGCAGCCGGTCGCGCTGGCGCAGCCGCTGCGGATCGTCAGCGTCCGCGCCGCCGGGAAGCGGAGCGTGCGGATCGAGGCGGTCCTCGCCGACGGCGGCACACAGCCGCGGCAGGCGCGCGTCGAGCGGCGGATCGGCTGCGGCAGCGTGCGCGTCGTCGCGCGCCCGCGCGTGCAGGCGCCGCGCGGCGGCGGCGCCCGCCGGATCGTCGCGACCGTCGCGCGGCCGGCGAAAGGCCAGGGGACGGCGGCGGTGACGCTGTTCGTCGGCGGCCGGCTCGCGGCGCTGCCAGTGCTCGTGAAGCCCTGAGCATCGGCGCGCTGACGCGGCCGGTGCGGACCGCCCCGAGCGCCGCCGCGCCGCGCACGCGCCGCCCGCGGCCGCCATCCGCCGAGCGCGCGCCGATCGCCTCAAGATCGCCGTCGCACGGCCGATCTGCTGTCCATGCAGCCGATCCGCCGCCTCCTCGCCCTCGTCGCCGTGCCGGCGCTCGCCGCGCTCTGTGCGACGCCCGCCGGAGCGGCGTCGAGCGCCAGCTCCGCGACCTTCTCCGCGCCGCCGGCCTGCCAGTCGCAGTACTTCACCGTGCCCGCGAACGTGACGGCGGTCGTCGTCGACGCGTGGGGCGGCGCCGGCGGTCACAACGAGCACACCGGGGCGGGGGGCCCGGGCGCCCACGTCAGAACGGCGCTGAGCGTCAATCCCGGCGAGCGGCTGACGGTCGACGTCGGCGTCTGGGGCGACGCCCACGGCGGCTGTGGCCTGATTCGCGGCGGCGACCGCGGCGGCGCGATCCACGGCGACGCCGCCGGCCGCGACGGCTACGGCGGCGGCAGCGGCTCGGCTGTGACGACGGCGGACGTCACGCCGCTCGTCATCGCGGGCGGCGGCGGTGGCGGCGGGGGCAAGGGCGGCTTCGGCAGCGCCTTCGGCGGCAACGGCGGCGCCGGCAGCGCGGCCGGCGACATCGGCTTCCCCGGACAGCCCGGCGCCAATGGCGGCTGCGGCGGCTGCAACGGACAGTGGAGCGGCGCCGAAGGCGACGACCAGACGTGGGGCTCGGGCGGCGCCGGCGGCGGCGGGGGCGGCGGCTACGAGGGCGGCGGCGGCGGCGACGGCACCCCCAGCGGCGGCGGCGGCGGGGGAGGCGGCGGCAGCAGCTACGCGGTGACCGCCAACCCGATCGTCACGTACAGCGACCGCGTCTGCCAGTACCCCGACTACAGCCCGACCTGCGACGGCGCCGTGACGTTCACGTGGGATCTGACACCGGCGAGCATCGCCGCGACCGCCGGCGGCGGCCAGCAGGCCCAGGTCGGCACGATCTTCGACCAGCGCCTGACGGCGAAGGTCCTCAACGCCGAGGGCCTGCCGGTCGAGGGCGTCGCGGTCACCTTCGCGCTGCCGTCCGGCGGCGCCAGCGGCAGCTGGCCCGCCGGCGACGGCACGACCGCCTCCGCGACGACCGACGCCAACGGCCTCGCGGTCGCGCCGCTGCTGCGTGCCGGCGGCGCCGCCGGCAGCTGGAGCGTGACGGCGACGGCGACCGGCGCCGGCACCGTCGCCTACGCGCTGAGCACGACCAAAGCGCCGACGACGACGCGGGTCACCTCCTCGGCCGATCCTTCGCTCGTGGGCCAGCCGGTCAGATTCACCGCGAACGTCACCGCAGCAGGCGGCGTGCCGGCGGCGGCTGGGTGGAGAGGCATCGTCACCTTCTACGACGACCACACACCGCTCGGCGCCGCGGTCGCGGTCGCGGCCGACGGCAGCGCCACGTCGACGACGCAGTGGCCGATTCTCGGCGACCACCCGATCACCGCCGTCTACTCCGGCGACGCGAACCACGGTCCGAGCACGAGCGCCGTGCTCACGCAGCAGGTCAGAAAAGTCCCGACGGCGGTCACGCTCGCGAGCGACCTGAATCCGTCGGCCAGCGGCGAGACGGTCGAGGTGACGGCGACCGTCGCCGGCCACGGCGCGTCGCTGCTGAGACCGAGCGGGGAGGTCCAGTTCTCGGTCGCCAGACTCCCGGGTGACGCGGCCGATCCCGTCGGCGGCCCGGTCACGCTCGACGGCGACGGCCAGGCCTCGGCGACCTTGCCGGCGCTGACGGACGGCGCCTACGCGGTGACGGCGAGCTACGGCGGGCAGCTGAACTTCGAGCCCGGCAGCGGCACGCTCGTGCAGACGGTCGGTCCCGACGCGACCGCGACGGCGCTGACCAGCAGCGTCAACCCCTCCGTCGTCGGGCAGCCGTTCAGGTTGACCGCGGACGTCGCGCGCACCGGCGCCGGCGCCGAGCCGACCGGCTCGGTCACCTTCCGCGACGGCGCCGACGCGCCGCTCTGCGCGCCGGTGGCGCTGAGCGCCGTCGCGACGGCCGACTGCGCCGTCGGCGGCGAGCCGACGCCGGGCGCTCTGCCGCTGTCCGCCTCCTTCCTCGACCCCGATGGCCAGTACGAGCCGAGCAGCGGCAGCATCACGCAGCGGGTCGCGCCGGCGACCACCGCGACGACGCTCACGGTCGCGTCCGACAGCAGCGCCTTCGGCGCCCCGCTGCTGCTGCGCGCGCAGGTCGAGGTCGTCGCGCCCGGTGCCGGCGAGCCCGCCGGCACTGTCCAGTTCGCCGTCGACGGCAGAGCGGCCGGCGCGCCGGTCGCGGTCGTCGATGGGGCCGCGCTCTCAGCGCCGATCGAGGGGCTCGCGGCCGGTCCGCGCCAGCTCTCGGCCACCTACGCCGACGGCACGAGCCCGCTCGTGCTGGAGCCGAGCCGCGCGGTCGGGACGCTCGTCATCACGCCCGCCCCGACCAGCATCGAGATCGCCTCCTCCGCCGCGGTCGCGCCGTTCGGCACGGCGCTCGTCTTCACCGCGACCGTCGTCGCCGAGACCGGCGTCCCGGTCAGCGACGGCGACGTCCAGTTCCTGCTCGACGGCGCCCCGCTCGGCGCGCCGGTCGACGTCGCCGGCGGCGTCGCGGTCACGCCGAGCGTGACCGGCCTCGCGCCCGGCAGCCACACGATCACCGCCGAGCTGAACGGCGGCTCCGAGTTCCAGCCCAGCAGCGTCACGGTGACGCAGCCGGTGCTGGCGCCGCCGGCCGACCCGCCGATCGTCGATCCGCCGCCGATCGGGCAGCCCGGCCCGCCGGCGCCCCCGGCCCCGCCCGTCCCGCCCGCTCCGCCGCTGACCCCCGGCAGAAGAGCGGCGCCGCGCGCGGCGAGACTCACGCTGGCGACGAGAACGACGCGCGCCGGCAGAGGCGGCGTCGTCGCGCTCGCGCTGCGCTGCTCGGGCACGGCCGGCACGCGCTGCGCCGGCCGCCTGATGCTGCGCAGCGGCAGAGCGACGCTCGGCACGGCGCGCTACTCGCTCGCGGCCGGCAGACGCGCGACGGTGCGGATCACGCTGTTGCGCAGCGCCCGGAGAACGCTTGCCAGACGCGGCCGTCTGACACTCTCCGCGCGCGCCGTGGCCAGCGCCGGCAAGGGCGCGAGCAGCAAGCTCACCGTGCGCGCGGCGTCGGCGCGCTGACGCGCCCGCGCGGCCGTCGCACGACGGTCGCGCGAGCGTCGCCGCCCCGCCGGGCCGGGACCCCGGCCGCTGGTACGATCAGACGATTCGCGCGCGCCGGTACCACGGCGCGCGTTCCCGATTTTCCGAGCCTTTGTGAAAGGAGGCGAGCGCAGATGCGTGCAGTCGACGCCCTGATGGAGTGTTTGAAAGCGGAGGGTGTCGAGGTCGTATTCGGCCTGCCCGGCGGCGCGAACCTCCCGACATACGACGCCTTCTACGACGCGGGGATCCGTCACATCCTCGTCCGTCACGAGGCCGGCGGCGGCCACGCCGCCGAGGGCTACGCGAAGGCGACCGGCAAGGTCGGCGTCGCCTTCGGCACCAGCGGCCCCGGCGCGACCAACTTGATCACGCCGATCGCCGACGCGATGATGGACTCGGTCCCGGTCGTCTTCATCACCGGCCAGGTGCGCACCGAGCTGATCGGCACCGACGGCTTCCAGGAGGCGGACATGCTCGGCATGACGCTTCCGATCGTCAAGCACTCGTTCATGATCCAGCACCCGCTGGAGATCCCGCGCGCGATCCACGAGGCCTTCCACCTCGCGCGCACCGGCCGGCCCGGCCCGGTGCTGGTCGACATCCCGCAGGACCTCAGCCGCGCCGACATCCCGTACGAGCCGGTCACCGACATACGCCTGCCGGGCTATCAGCCCAACATCGAGGGCAACCAGAAGCAGATCCGCCTCGCGGCGAAGGCGCTCGCGAACGCGCGCCGGCCGGTGCTCTACGCCGGCGGCGGCGTCGTCAACGCGAACGCCTCGGAGGAGCTGCGCGCGCTGGCGCTCAGCGACCGCTTCCCCGTCACCTGCACGCTGATGGCGCTCGGCGCCTTCCCGGCGCCGCACCACCAGTGGCTCGGCATGCTCGGCATGCACGGCACGCGCGCGGCCAACTACGCGATGGACGAGGCCGACCTGATCGTCGCGATCGGCGCCCGCTTCGACGACCGCATCACCGGCAAGCTGTCGGAGTTCGCCCCGCGCGCGAAGTTCATCCACATCGACATCGACCCGGCCGAGATCTCCAAGAACGTGCCGGCGCACATCCCGATCGTGGGCGACGCGAAGAACGTGCTCGCGAGGCTCACCGCCGAATACGCGACGCTCGAGGCCGACAGAGGCCGGCTGGAGGAGTGGTGGGCGCGGATCGACGGCTGGCGCCGTCAGTACCCGCTCACCTACGAGGACTCGGCCGACACCGAGGTGACGCCGCAGTACGCCGTCCAGGCGATCCACGAGGCGACCGGCGGCGAGGCGATCGTGACCTCCGACGTCGGCCAGCATCAGATGTGGTCCGCGCAGTACTACGACTTCCCGGAGCCGCGCCGCTGGATCAACTCCGGCGGTCTCGGCACGATGGGCTTCGGCGTCCCCGCCGCGATGGGCGCGGCGGTCGGCGTGCCCGACCGCACGGTCGTCGCGATCTGCGGCGACGGCTCGGTGCAGATGAACGCGCAGGAGCTGGCGACCTGCGCGCAGAACAGAATCCCGATCAAGGTGATCATCCTCAACAACGGCTTCCTCGGCATGGTGCGCCAGTGGCAGGAGCTGTTCTGGGACAACCGCTACTCGCAGGTCGACCTCGGCCAGTACCCCGACTTCGTCAAGCTGGCGGAGGCGTACGGCTGCACGGGCATCCGTCTGACGGACAAGACGACGCTCGTCGAGGACCTCAGAGCGGCGATCGCGACCGACGGCCCCGTGGTCGTCGACGTGCGCGTCACCAGAGAGGCGAACGTGTACCCGATGATCGCGCCCGGCCAGGCCGCGCGCGACATGGTCGGCTAGGTGAGTGTCATGGGCGAACCCGGAACGCAGGAACTGATCAGCCTCGACGAGCTGGAGGCGGCGGGCGGTCTGATGACCGGCCGCAAGCACATCCTCTCGATCCTCGTCGAGAACAAGCCGGGCGTGCTGACGCGCGTCGCCGGCCTGTTCGCGCGGCGTGCCTTCAACATCGACACGCTCGCCGTCGGCCCGACCGACGACCCGACCGTCTCGCGCATCACGCTGACGCTCGACGGCGCGGTCCACCCGATCGACCAGGTCACCAAGCAGCTGCACAAGCTCGTCAACGTGCTGAAGATCCGCGATCTCGAGCCGGGCGAGACGCTCGCGCGCGAGCTGGCGCTCTTCAAGCTCTCCGCGGACGGCACGGGGCGCGCCGAGGTGCTGCAGATCTGCGAGATCTTCCGCGCGAAGATCGTCGACGTCGCGAAGCGCTCGGTGATCGTCGAGATCACCGGCACGACCGACAAGATCGAGGCGTTCGAGCGGCTCGTCCGGCCGTTCGGCCTGATCGAGATGGCGCGCACGGGCGAGATCGCGATCTCGCGCGGACGCAGCGAGACCTGATCCCGGCGGCGGGGTAGACCCGGACGATGAAGTTCAGCACGCGTGCGCGGCCGGCCAGCCCCGAGTGGCTCGACCGTCCCGCGCGCGAGCTGCTGAGCGCGCGGCTGCACGAAGCGGTCCGTCGCGCCCGCGCCGGCGCCGGCTCCGACCGCGCCGCCGGCATCACCGGCGAGGTGCTCGCGGCGGTCACCGTGCGCGTCGCGCGCGGGACCGACCCGGCGGCCGTCGTCGCCGCCTCGCGGCAGCCCGACGAGCCGTGGTTCGCGCTCGAGCAGCCCGACCGTGACGGCACGGCGCTCGCGACGCTCGGCTGCGTGCGCGCGCTGGAGGCGCGCGGTGCCGACCGCTTCGACGTCGTCACGCGCAGCTGGCGCAGGCTGGCCGCCGACGCCGTCGCCGACCCGCCGGAGGGACCGGCCGGCGCCGGCCTGGTCGCCGCCGGCGGCTTCGCCTTCGCCCCGCAGGGCGGCGGCTCGCCCGTCTGGGCCGGCTTCGCGCCGGCGTCGCTGCACGTGCCGCGGATCTCCTTCGCCCGCCGCGGCGGCGACGTGCGGCTGACGGTCGCCGCGCTCGCGACGCCCGACGACGACCCGGCGCAGCTGCTGGCCGCGATCGAGCAGCGGCTGGAGGGATTGCGCGCCGCCTCGGCGCTGCCACTGCTGGACCCGGCGCCGGCCGGCCGCTACGAGGTCGTCAGCGCGATGCCGCCCGAGCACTACGAGGGCGCCGTCGTGCGCGCGACGGAGCGGATCAAGGCGGGCGAGCTGGAGAAGGTCGTGCTCGCGCGCGAGGTGCAGGTCCACGCGCCGGTCGCGCACGATCCCGGCGCCGTCTTCGGCGCGCTGCGCGACGGCTTCCCCGGCTGCTTCGTCTACGCCGTCGGCCGCGGCGCCTCGACCTTCCTCGGCGCCACGCCGGAGCTGCTCGTGCGGCGCGACGGCGAGCGCGCCTCGACCGTCGCGCTGGCCGGCTCGACCCGCCGCAGCGCCGACCCCGCGGTCGACGACCACCTCGGCGAGGCGCTGATGCGCAGCGACAAGGACCGCGGCGAGCAGGCGATCGTGACGCGCCGGATCGCGAGGGCGCTGCGGCCGCACGCGCTGTGGGTGACGGCCGCGCCGGAGCCGGTCGTCGTGCGCGTCGCCAACATCCAGCACCTCGCGACGCCGATCCGCGCGCAGCTCTCCAAGCCGCTCGGGGCGATCGCGCTCGCCGACGTGCTGCACCCGACGCCGGCCGTCGGCGGCGAGCCGTTCGCGACCGCGGAGCGGCTGATCCCGCAGCTCGAGGGCTTCGACCGCGGCTGGTACGCCGGGCCGGTCGGCTGGACCGACGCCAACGGCGACGGCGAGCTGTGCGTGGCGCTGCGCTGCGCGCTGCTACGCGGTCCGGTCGCCCACTGCTACGCCGGCGTCGGCGTCGTGCGCGACTCCGATCCCGCCGCCGAGCTGGCGGAGACGGAGATCAAGCTGCAGGCGCTGCTGCCGGTCCTCGCCGGCTGAGCGGCCCGGACGCGAAGCCCCGCGCCCGCTCAGCGCCCGAACGCTCTGTTGATCTCGTCGTAGTCGCGCGAGGGCGACGGCGACGGCGGCGCCCACAGGTTTCTCGGCTGCTCGGTGGCCGGCGGCGGGGGCGGCGGCGTCCGCGGCGGCTCCGGCGCGTCCGGCGCGAGCGGGTCGCGCGGCGCGTCGGCGCGGTAGACGAAGGTCGCGCCGATCTTGTCGTGGACGCACTGGCGGCGCTTGTCGAACAGTCCGAAGGGATAGTCGACGAGCGCGTACAGCCCGCCGCTGATCAGGTTGATCGCGGTCGTGCCGAGCACGTCACGGCGCGCGGCGCGCCAGAAGGTGACCGGCACGCCCTCGGCCGTCACGACGCGCACCTTCAGCAGCTGCTTGCCGAACGTCTGCCCGTTGCGGGCGCCCTCGCGGCGCATCGTCAGCGGGTAGTAGAGCAGCAGCACGAGCGCGTAGCCGACGTAGATCAGCGCGATCGCGAGGTCCTCGTCGGCGCCGAACGCGAACGCGGCGCCGCCGACGACGATCGCGGCGACGACGACCATGAAGAACGCGTCGATCAGCAGCGCCCAGAAGCGGCGCCAGCGCGACGCCAGCCGCGCGTCGTCCTGCACCAGCTGGTTGCTCGCCTCGGAGACGGGAAAGGGCTCGTACGCGCTCATGGTCGCGGCAGCGTACCGGCGGGTTCAGTCGCGCTGCGGCAGCGTCGCTCGCCGCCACAACCCGATCACTTCGCGCACGCTCGCGCTGCGGTAGGAGATGCGGCTGTCGAGCGGACGCAGCTCCAGTTCGAAGCGGCCGCTGTCGCGCTGCTGCAGCGAGATCACCTGGGCGTGGAAGCGGCGGCCCTTCTTGTCGACCTCGACGAGGTCGCCGGGCGCGATCCCCTTCGAGCTGAGGCGGGTCGGCCTGGACGGTGCGGGCGCCGCCGCGGTCGGCTCGTCGTCGAAGCCGAGCAGGCTGATCTGCGCCTCAGTCACGGCCCCCAACGGTAGCCCCTGCGTCGGCGGCCTGCTTGAGCTGCTTCGTCAGCCCGACGCCGACGACGATGAAGCCGACGCCCAGCCACCACGGCTCGTCCATCGACAGCACGATGATCCCGATCACGGTGAGCCACGGCGTCACCTGCGCGAGGAAGTCGCCGAGCGGCGGGACGCGCACGGTCTCGCCGCGCTCCAGCGCGCCGAGCGCCCGCACCCGCTGCGGGTACCAGAGTGTGAACTGCGCGGCGACGATCAGCGGGAAGGTCTGGATGATCCAGCCGGTCCAGATGTTGTTGCTGTCGTCGAGCACGAGGTCGCCGTAGAAGCCCGACGCCGCCTCGATCCCGAAGGCGATCGCCCACGCCCACGTGATCACGTAGTTGGTGCGCAGGAAGACGGGGTTGCTCCACAGCTCGCGCGGCGCGCTCTCCTTCGCGTAGGCGAGCGTGAACGGCTGGCGCAGGGCGATCGAGCCGAGCGCGATCGCGACGAGCGCGATGTTGGCGACCTCGCCCGACCACCGCTCCAGCCAGGTGTGCGTGTCGTCGGAGGCGACGGCGACGAAGACCGCCAGCGCGCCGAAGAAGATCACGTCGGAGTACTCGAGCAGCTTCGGCTTGCTGCCGCGCAGCCAGCCGGCCATCAGGATCGCGAGCGCGAGGCCGAGCGCGATCGCGGCCGACTCCTCCAGTCGTCCGTTGCCCTCGACGAGGCTGTAGACGATCCACGGCGCGAGGCCGACGAGCGGGTTCGCGAGCGCCATGTCGAGCAGGGCGCCGGCGCGGCCGCCGGAAGGGGAGGTCGTCGCCGACGTCTGAGGGTGCATGCCCGACTGATCGGCCGGCAGGTGCCGGCGCTTGAGCGGTGGGCCCGGTCGGCGTCAGGGCGTCGCGAGCGCCTCCGCGACCGCCGCCCACACGCGCCGGTGCAGCGTCACGTTCGCGTCGCGCTCGGTCCGCGCCTCGACGATCGTCACGCCGGCGCCGGGCGCGGTCGACTGCGCCAGCGCGGCGCGCAGGTCGCCGGCGGTCGCGACCGGCAGATGGCGAGCGCCGTAGAGCTGCGCGGCGACGGCGAAGTCGAGCCCGTGCGGGGTCGCGACGTGGTGCTCGAAGTGGTCGGCCTGGGTCGCGACGGGGAGGAAGTGGAAGATCCCGCCGCCGTCGTTGTTGACGAGCACGATCGTCAGGTCGAGCGCCAGCCGCCGCGCCGACAGCAGCGCGGAGAGGTCGTAGGCGAGCGTGACGTCGCCGACGTGGAGGACGACCGGCCCGCTGCCGGCCGCGGCCGCGCCGAGCGCCGCGGCGACCGTCCCGTCGATCCCGTTGGCGCCGCGGTTGGCAAGCGTCAGCGGCCCGTCGTCGCGGGCGGGCGCGAACGTCTCGACGTCGCGGATCGGCATCGAGGCGGCGACGAACAGCGTCGTCCCGGCCGGCAGCGCCGCGGTCAGCTCGGCGGCGACCAGCGGCTCGTTGAGCGGGGCGCCGGCGCCGCTGCCGATCGTCTGCGCGATCGCGCGCGCGGCGGCGGCGTCGGCGTCGCGCCACTGCGCGAGCCAGGCGGGGTCGCCGGGCGCCGTCGCGCCGCTCGCGCCAGCGCCAGCGGCGACGGCGTCGCCCTCCACCACCAGCGCGTCGAGCGCGACCGCGGCCCGCTCGCTGACGACGCCGTCGGGGTCGTGCCACGTCCCCTCGGGGTCGATCGCGAGCTGGCGGATCGCGGGATCGAGCCCGGCCAGCCAGCCGCGCAGCGGCTTGGAGGTCGGCACGTCGCCGACCCGCACGACAGCAGCCGGCGCACCGATCCGCGTCTGGAAGCCCGGATCGCGCAGCAGCGCGTCGTAGTGGGCGATCGCGTTCGGCCCGCGCCGCGCGCCGGAGAGCGGATCGGCGAGCAGGACCCAGCCGAGCCGCTCGGCCAGCGCCGCCGCCGCGCGCCCGCCGCCGTCGCGCTCCGTCCGCCCCGCGACGATGACGCCACGGCCGGCCGGCAGCGGCGCGAGCGCGTTTTCGTGTCCGTCCGAGGGAGACGAAACCGCAGTCTCGGCCCGTTCCACCCACGGCCGGCCATCCGCGCGGCCCGGCAACGGATCGGCAGGCAGCGGCTCGCTCAGCACCAGCGGCTCGCGCAGCGGGAGATTCAGGTGGACGACGCCGGGGCGGCCGTCGAGCGCGGTCCAGACGGCGCGGCAGGCCAGCGTCCGCATCCAGCGCAGCGCCGCCGGGGTCGCCTCGCCGACGACGCCGACCTCGAAGAACGCCTTCGCGGCGCCGCCGTAGAGCTTGATCTGGTCGATCGTCTGGCCGGCGCCGACGTCGCGCAGCTCCGGCGGGCGGTCGGTCGTCAGCACGATCAGCGGCACGCGCGCCTCGGCCGCCTCGATCACGGCCGGCAGCAGCTCGGCCGCCGCCGTCCCGGAGGTGACCGTGATCGCGACCGGCCGGCCGGTCCGCTTCGCCAGCCCGACGGCGAAGAAGCCGGCGACGCGCTCGTCGACGTGCGACCACGAGCGCAGCCGGCGCTCGCGCGCGAGCGACAGCACGACCGGCGTCGAGCGCGAGCCGGGGGAGGTGCAGGCGTCGGTGACGCCGCAGCGGGCCAGCTCGTCGCAGAAGGCGCGCAAGAGGAGGTACGTGTCGATCGTGCTCATGGTCGTGTAGACATCCAGTCCGTGACGGCTCCGGCGACGATCGTCCTGCTCCACGGCTTCACGCAGACCGGGCGAAGCTGGGATCCTGTCGTCGCGGCGATGGGCGAACGCTATCGCGCGCTCGCGCCGGACCTGCGCGGCCATGGCAGCGCCTCCGACCTGCGGCCGGTCGGCTTCGGCGAGATCGCGGCCGACGTGCTCGCGCTGGCGCCGGCCCGCTTCGCGCTCGCCGGCTACTCGATGGGCGGCCGCATCGCGCTCGACCTCGCGCTGCGCGACGGCGGTGCGGCGCAGCAGCGGATCGAGCGGCTGACGCTGATCGGCGCCAGCCCCGGGCTGCGCTCCGCCGGCGAGCGGGCGGCCCGCCGCGCCGCCGACGACGCGCTCGCGGAGCAGATCCTCAGCGGCGGCGTCGAGGCGTTCGCGCGTGGATGGGCGGCACAGCCGCTGTTCGCCGACCAGCCGCCGGCGGTCGCCGCGGCGGCCCACGCCGAGCGGCTGCGCAGCACGCCGGAGGGGCTGGCCGCCTCGTTGTGCGGCACCGGCACCGGCACGATGGAGCCGCTGTGGGAGCGGCTGCCGCGGCTGCGTCTGCCGGTCACGCTGATCGCCGGCGAGCGCGACGCGAAGTTCCGCGCGCTCGCCGAGCAGATGGCGGAGCTGCTGCCCGACGCGACATTGCACGTCGTCGAAGGTGCCGGCCACGCCGTGCAGCTGGAGCGACCGGATGCGGTCGCGGCGCTGCTGTGAGCGCGCCAACGCGCCCATTCATCCCGGTTACCTCCCCATTTTTCTGTGGGCAGGCGTAGCGTCCGCGCACATGAATAACACCGGTATCTGGTCCAGGCGATCGCGTCTGGGCCTGCTCTCCGCGTCGGTCGCCGTCTGCGCGATGCCGGCCGGCGCCGCCGCCGCTCCCAGCATGTCGGTGCTCGCCAGCGGGCTCGACAATCCCCGCCACGTCTCGCTCGCGCCCGACGGCAGAACGCTCTACGTCGCCGCCGCCGGCAAGGCCGGCAGAGACTGCTTCGGGCCGAGAAGATCGCAGACCTGCATCGGCTACAGCGGCAGAATCCTCGCGCTGTCGCCCTCCGGCGGCGCACCGCGCACCGTCGCCTCCAACCTGCTCTCGGTGGCAGGTCCCGACGGCAGCTTCGCGACCGGCCCCGACGGCGTCTCCGCCGGCCCCGACGGCCGCGTCGTCACCGTCATCACCTCGAGCACGCAGAGAGACATCAGCGGCATCCCGAGAAGAGCGCAGGCGCAGGCCGGCCAGCTCTTCCGCGCGCTGCCGAGACCGCTGACCGACCTCGCGTCGATCGACAGCTTCGAGTGGAGCAACAACTCCGACGGCGTCAGAGGCGACACCAACTCGAACCCGTACGCGGTGCTCGCGCTCGACGGCAGCGAGGTCGTCGCTGACGCCGGCGCCAATGCGATCCTCTCGGTCGTGGGCAGAAGAGTGTCGCTGCTGGCGACGATCAGAGGACCGGGCAGAACCCAGCGCGTCCCGTCGTCGCTGGCGCTCGGACCCGACGACGACGTCTACGTCGGCGAGCTGGCCGAGGGCGCCGGCAACGGCAGAGCGCGCGTGCTGCGGCTGACCGGCGAGGGCACCCCGCCGACCGTCTACGCGACCGGCTTCACGACCGTCACCGGCGTCGCCTTCGGCCCCGACGGCTCGCTCTACGTGACCGAGCTGACGACCAACATAAGATCGAGATCCGCTCCCGGCCGCGTCACGCGGATCACGCCGGAGGGCAGACGCACGAGCTTCTCCAGAGGCCTCGTCTTCCCGCAGGGCGCGGCGGTCGGCGCCGACGGCAGCGTCTACGTCTCCAACTACTCGGTGCTGCCGGGGAGAACGCCGAGAAGCAGCCCCTTCAGAGGCGCCGGCGGCCAGGTCGTGAAGATCAGAGGACTGTGAGGGGTTAATGACGGGAGCGCTGTATCGCCTCGGCAAGCTGTGCGTGCGCCACCGCCTGGCGGTGGTGCTGACGTGGGTCGTGATCGCGGTCGGTCTGATCGCGCTCGCCGGCACGCTCGGCTCGCAGGCGAGCGACAACGTCAGCCTGCCGGGGACCGGCAGCCAGCAGGTGACCGACCTGCTGGAGCGCGGCTTCCCGTCGCAGGCGAACGGGTCGAGCCCGATCGTGCTGCGCGCGCCCGCCGGGGCGAGAGTGACCGACAGCAGATTCACGAGCGCGATCGACGACTCCGTCAGAGCGCTGCAGAACGACCAGTACGTCGCGAAGGTGATCAGCCCGCTCGACAGAGCGGGCGCCGCTCAGGTCTCCAGAGATCAGACGATCGCGTACATCTCGGTCTTCCCCGATCGCAGCCTCGGCGACGTCACGCTGGAGGACGCGCAGGAGATCCTCGACAAGGCGAACCCGGCGAAGAGAGCGGGCCTGTCGACCTCGGCCGGCGGCCCGCTCGGCTCGAAGCTGAGCAAGCCGGAGACGGAGACGAGCGAGGTCGTCGGCCTCGCGATGGCGCTGGTCGTGCTCGCCTTCACGTTCGGCTCGTTCGTCGCGATGGGGCTGCCGATCGCCTCGGCGCTGATCGGCGTGCTCGCGGGCGTCTCCGGGATCACGCTGCTCAGCCACGTCACGGAGGTGCCGACATCGGCGCCGACGCTGGCGATCATGCTCGGCCTCGGCGTCGGGATCGACTACGCGCTCTTCATCGTCACCGCCCACCGTGAGACGCTCACGCACGGGATGGACCCGCGCGAGTCGGTCGCGCGCGCCGTCGCGACCTCCGGCGGCGCGGTCCTGTTCGCCGGCTGCACCGTCGTCGTGGCGGTCTGCTCGCTGATAGTCGCGGGGATCCCGCTCGTGACGACGCTCGGCCTCACGACCGGGCTGATGGTCGCGATCGCGATCGTCTGCGCGCTGACGCTGCTGCCGGCGATACTCGCGCTCGTCGGCGAGCGCATCAACCACCTGCCGCTGCCGGGCCGCAAGCCCGACCAGCCGGTCGACGTCGAGACGAACCGCTGGGCGCGGTTCGCGCGCTGGATCACCCACCACCCGTTCGTCGCCGTCGCGATCGCGCTGACGATCCTGATCCCGTTGACGATCCCCGCCTTCTCGCTCCACTTCGGCCAGGCCGACACCGGCGCGCTGCCGAGAGAGGAGACGGCGCGGCAGGCCTACGACGACCTCACCGCCGGCTTCGGCGTCGGCGCCAACGGCCCGATCGTGATCGCGGCGAGACTGGCGAGACCGGCGCAGCCCGACGACCCGTCGCTGCAGAGACTGCAGCAGGCGGTCGCGGGCGAGGACGGCGTCGTTGCGGTGACGCCGGTCGCGCTCGACGGCCCCGGCCAGATCGCGACGTTCAACGCCATCCCCAGCACGGCGCCGTCGGACACCGCGACCGAGGACCTCGTCGACGACCTGCGCGCGACGACGATCCCGGACGCGACCAGAGGGACCGGTGACGAGGCCTTCGTCGGCGGCTCGACGGCCGCCTCGATCGACCTCGCCGAGGAGATCTCCGACACGCTGCCGGAGACGATCCTCGTGATCATCGGGCTCAGCTTCATCCTGCTGATGGTCGCCTTCCGCTCGATCGCGATCCCGCTGAAGGCGGCGGCGATGAACCTGCTCTCGATCGGCGTCGCCTACGGCGTCGTGGTGATGGTCTTTCAGTACGGCTGGTTCGCCGGCCTCGTCGGGCTCGAGGATGCGGTGCCGATCGTCAGCTACCTGCCGCTGCTGATGTTCGCCGGGCTGTTCGGCCTCTCGATGGACTACGAGGTCTTCCTCATGAGCCACGTGCAGGAGCACTGGAAGGAGACCGGCAGAGCGCGCGACGCGATCGTCACCGGCGTCGCCGAGAGCGCCAGAGTGATCACCGCCGCGGCGCTGATCATGGTCGCCGTCTTCGCCAGCTTCATCCTCAACGGCGACCCGACGATCAAGCAGTTCGGTGTCGGATTGTCGATCGCGGTGATCGTCGACGCGACGATCGTGCGCTGCCTGCTGGTGCCGGCGGTGATGGCGCTGCTGGGCAGAACGGCGTGGTGGATCCCCGGCTGGCTCGATCGGATCCTGCCGCGGATCTCGGTCGAGGGCCACGGCTACTTCGAGGACGAGGCGCGGCGCGGCGGAGACGGGCGCCCGCCAGGTCCGCCGGCCGGACCGCCGGCCGCGGCGCCGCGGCCGACGGGTGCGCCTACGCCCGGATCCCCAGACCAGGTCCGGTCGGAACCCTCATGAAGCCGTCGCGGACCGCCAGCGCCGGGTCGACGTCGAGGCCGTCGAAGGCGTCGAGCGTCGCCAGCCCGCAGGCGACCGCCGGCGCGATCGCGGCGGCGGCGTGGAGCGCGCCGGCGATCCCCAGCGGCCCGTCGAAGGTCGAGGCGAGATAGACCTCGCTGCCGGCCGCGCGAGCGCGGTCGGCAGCCTCGATCAGCCCGGTGATGCCGCCGCAGCGGCTCAGCTTGAGGCAGACGAGACGGGTCGCGCCGGCGTCGATCGCGCCCGGGCCGACGCCGCTCTCGTCCATCGCGACCGGCAGCCCCGGCAGCGTCTCCTGCACGTCGCGCAGCGCCTCGACGCCGTGGACCGGCTCCTCGATCAGCTCGATCCCGCTCGCGCTCAGCGCGCGCAGCTGCGCGACCGCCTCCCGCGGCGTCTCCCACGCGCCGTTGGCGTCGAGCCGCAGCGCGACGTCGGGGCCGACCGCGGCGCGCACGGCGGCGAGCCGGCCGGCGTCGTCGCCGACCCCGGCCTTCAGCTTCAGCACGCGGTGGCCGGCGGCGACCAGCGCGGTCGCCTCGGCTGCGGCGCCGGCGCGGTCGGCGGCGCCGACGAGCGCGTTGACGGCGATCGCCATCCCGGCCTCGGCGCCGAGCAGCGAGGCGACCGGCGCTCTCACTCTGCGCCCCTCGCGATCCCACAGCGCCAGGTCGATCGCGGCGATCGCCTGCGGCAGCACCGCGACCTGGCGGCACTCGGCGAGGATCTGCGCGCGCGGCAGCCCCTCGGCCTCGCGCAGGATCGGGCGGCAGTCCTCCAGCGCCGCGTGCACGTCGTCGAGCGCGACGCCGTCGTAGGCGGGCAGCGGCGCCGCCTCGCCGGCGCCGGCGACGCCGTCGGCGCCCATCACGATCACGTCGAGCAGCTCGCGCTCGGTGATCGTCCCGTGCGCCGTCGGCAGCGGGGTGCGCAGACGCAGACGGCGCGGAGCGATCGCGAGGCGCACCTGGACCCGTTCGCTAGCTCAGCAGGATGCCGGCCGACAGCAGGACGCAGAAGATCAGCTCGAGCATGCCGGTCTTCGCCAGCGCCTCGTTGAGCGTGGGGCCGTCGGTGCGGTTTCTGACGATCCGCACGACCGGCGCCGCCAGCGGCAGCGTCAGCAGCGGCAGCAGCAGCCACGGCGACAGCGGGCCGAAGATCCACGCGACCGGCGTCAGCAGGTAGGCGCCGTAGACCATCACGGCGAACAGCACCTGCGTGCGGCGCCGGCCGAGCCGCACCGCGAGCGTCTTCTTGCCGGCCCTGCGGTCGGTGTCCATGTCTCGGTAGTTGTTGACGACGAGCACGGCGGAGGCGAGCAGGCCGGCCGGCACGGCGAGCGCGAACGCCTCCCATTCGAGCGTCTCGGTCTGCACGAAGTAGGAGCCGGCGACCGCGACGATCCCGAAGAAGAGGAAGACGAACAGCTCGCCGAGGCCGTCGTAGCCGTATGGCCGCGGGCCGCCGGTGTAGAGCACGCCCGCGATGATCGAGGCGACGCCGACGAGCAGCAGCTGCCAGCCGGCGACGGCGATCAGGTAGGCGCCGCAGGCGATCGCCAGCGCGAACGTGACGTAGGTCGCGATCAGCACCTGGCGCGGCGGCACGAGCCCGCCGGCGGTCACGCGCACCGGGCCGAGGCGGTCCTCGGTGTCGGCGCCGCGGCGCGCGTCGGAGTAGTCGTTGGAGAGGTTGGCGCCGACCTGGATGAAGAGCGCGCCGAGCACCGCGGCGGCGAACCGCAGCGGGTGGAAGACGTCCTCGAAGCCGGCCAGCGCGGTGCCGACGAGCACCGGCGCGAGGCCGACCGGCAGCGTCCGCAGGCGCGCTGCCATCACCCAGATGCGGACCACGTTGGTGGAGGTGTCGGCGCTCATCGCGGTCAGGGGCGGCGGGGGAATCTGGAGAAGTCGGGCTGGCGCTTCTCGAGGAAGGCGGTGCGGCCCTCTCTCGCCTCGTCGCTGCCGTACAGCAGCAGGTTGGTGTCGTGCGCGAGCTGCTGGATGCCGGCGTAGCCGTCCTCCTGCGCGTTGAAGCTCGACTTCACCAGCCGCAGCGCGAAGGGGGAGAGGGCGAGCATCTCGCGGCACCACCGCACCGTCGTCTCCTCGACCTCGGCGAGCGGCACGACGGCGTTGACGAGGCCCATCTCGAGCGCTTCGGCCGCGTCGTACTGGCGGCACAGCAGCCAGATCTCCTTCGCCTTCTTGGTCCCGACGAGGTCGCGCAGGACCGAGGCGCCGAAGCCGCCGTCCCACGAGCCGACTCTCGGGCCGGTCTGGCCGAAGCGGGCGTTGTCGGCGGCGATCGTGAGGTCGCAGATGACGTGCAGCACGTGGCCGCCGCCGATCGCGAACCCTCTCACCATCGCGACGACGGGCTTCGGCAGCCGGCGGATCTGGACGTGCAGATCGGTGACGTGGAAGCGGCCGACGACGGCGTTGCCGCCGACTCTGTAGCCGGACTCGCCGCGCACGCGCTGGTCGCCGCCGGAGCAGAACGCCTTGTCGCCCTCGCCGGTGAGGATGATCGCGCCGACGCTCGTGTCCTCGCGGGCGCGCTCGAACGCGTCGGAGAGCTCGATCACCGTCTCAGGCCGGAAGGCGTTGCGGACCTCGGGGCGGTCGATCGTGATCTTGGCGATGCCGTCGCCGGACAGCTCGTAGCGGATGTCCTCGTAATCGGCGGCGGATGTCCAGGTCACGGGCAAGTCGGGCGTCTCCTTCGTGCGGGGCCGCGGCCGGGGTGCCGGCGCTCGCGCGCGCGGCGGCGGCCGCGCGGTGCGCGGTTCGAATACGGGACACTAGCCCTTCGATGGCCTCCTTCGACGCATGGCTTCCGCGCGCCGCCGCGCTGCGCCCCGGCGCCGCGGCGCTCGTGACCGGCGACGGCGAGGTGACGACGTATGCCGAGCTGCACGTGCTGGCGCGGCGCGCGGCGGCCGAGCTGGCCGCGCGCGGCGTCGTCGCCGACGACCGCGTCGCGCTGGCGCTGGGGCCGGGCGTTGCGTTCGTCGCCGCGCTGCACGCGGTGCTGGGACTCGGCGCGGCGGTCGTCCCGATCGACCTGCGGCTGTCCGCCGCCGAGCAGGCCGCGCGAGCCGAAGGCGCGCGGCTCGTGATCGATGACCAGACGCTCACCCGCGCGTTCGCCGCGCCTGCGAGCCCGCACGCGGCCGGCGCCGCGCCCGCGAGCCCGCCCGAACGCGACCTGCTCGCCCGCTTCGACGCCGACGCCGTCGCGACGGTCCTCCACACCTCCGGCACGACCGCCGCGCCCAAGCCGGTGCGGCTGACGATCTCCAACTGGCAGTGGAACGCGCTCGGCTCGGCGCTCGCGCTCGGCCTCGACCGCGACGAGCGCTGGCTCTGCACGCTGCCGCTCAGCCACGTCGGCGGCCTCTCGATCCTGCTGCGCAGCGCGATCTACGGCACCACGGTCGTCCTGCACGAGCGCTTCGACGCCGCGCGGGCCGCTGCCGCGCTCGCCGACGCGGCGCAGCCGGTCACGCTCGTCTCGCTCGTCGCCACGACGCTCCAGCGCGTGCTCGACGCCGGCCTCGCCGACCCGCCGGCGCTGCGCTGCGCGCTGATCGGCGGCGGCCCGCTGGCGCCGGCTCTGGCCGCGCGCGCCGCCGCCGCCGGGATCGCCGCCGCGCAGACGTACGGCATGACGGAAGCCTGCTCACAGGTGACGACGTCGCTGCCGGGCGAGCCGCAGACGGCTGGCCGCGCGCTCGCCGGCACCGAGGTGGCGCTGACGGGCGAGGGCGAGATCGTCGTGCGGGGGGAGACGGTCGAGCGCGCCGCGCTCGCCGCCGACGGCTGGCTGCACACCGGCGATCTCGGCGCGCTCGACGACTCCGGCCGCCTGACGGTCACCGGCCGCAAGGCCGACACGATCGTCAGCGGCGGCGAGAACGTCGCGCCGCAGGAGGTCGAGGCGGTGCTGCTTGCGCATCCGGCGGTCGCCGACGCCGGCGTGTACGGCCGTCCAGACCCTGAGTGGGGCGAGGCGGTGCACGCGGTCGTGGTGGTGCGCGAGCCGGCCCTCGAAGCCGAGCTGCGCGCCCACGTCGCCGCCCACCTCGCCCGCTTCAAGGTCCCCAAGCGGGTCACCTTCGCCGACGAGTTGCCGCGGACGGTCTCCGGCAAGCTGCTGCGACGCGAGCTGAGATAGCCTCGGCCGATGACCGCGCCCGACGCTCCCGAGCCCGATCCAGACGAGCTGCGCGCCGGCATGCGCGACCGCTGGGAGCGCTCGGCCGACGGCTGGCGCGAGAGCAGCCATCGCTTCAACGCCGCCACCAACGCGGTCGCGCACTGGCTGGTCGACGCGATCCGCCCGCAGCCTGGCCAGCGCGTGCTGGAGCTGGCCGCCGGGATCGGCGAGACCGGCTTCCTCGCGGCTGAGCTGATCGAGCCGGGCGGCGTGCTCGTCTCGACCGACGGCGCCGAGCCGATGATCGAGCACGCGAAGAAACGCGCCGCGGAACTGGGCCTGCGCAACGTCGAGTTCAAGCCGATCGACCTCGAGTGGATCGATGCCAGAACGGCCGAGTTCGACGCCGTCATCTGCCGCTGGGGCTACATGTTCGCCGTCGACCGCGAGGCGGCGCTGCGCGAGACGCGGCGGGTGCTGCGGCCCGGAGGCCGCGTCGCGCTGGCGACCTGGACGCCGGCCGACCGCAACCCCTGGTCGATGGTCGCGCGCGAGGCGATCTATGACGCCGGCCTCGTCGACACGCTCGAGCCGGGGCCGCCGAGCCCGTTCGACCTCGGCACGCCGGAGATCGTCACGACGCTGCTGGAGGACGCGGGCTTCGCCGAGGTGGAGACGGCCGAGATCCCGGTCGAGTTCCCCTACGCCGACGTGGTCGACCTGTTCAGCGAGACGAAGTCGCTGTCGCGCCCGTTCGCCGACCTCGTCGAGGACCTCGACGGCCGTCAGCTCGCCGACCTCAGAGCGCGCCTGGTCGAGAAGACCGCGCCGTACGCGCTCGCCGACGGCAGCTTCCGCCTCCCCGGCATCGCGTTCGTCGCGGCGGCCGAGGCCTGATCAAGCCGGCCACGCCGCCATCGCCTGGTCGGCGATCGCGCGCAGCTCGGCCTCGCTCGCGCCGTCGCGCGCCCGCGCCGACAGCCCGGCGATCACCGCCCCGACGAAGCCCGTGAGCGCGTCGAGGTCGGTTCCGTCCGGCAGCTCGCCGGCGTCGGCGCCCTCCTGCAAGCGCGCGCGGATCACCTCCCGCGACGCCGCCCGCTGCGCGCTCAGCGCCGGCTCCGTGACGATCCAGCAGCCGCGCGGCTGCCCCTCCGCGACGTACCCGCACGCCGCCTCGTGCAGCATCCGCGCGATCGCCTCCCGTGCCGTCGGCTCGGCCAGTCCGCTCGTGACGATGTCGCCCGGAAGTGACTGGTAACGCGCCACCGCCTCCTCGAACAGCCTGCGCTTGTCGCCGAAGGCGGCGTAGAGGCTCGGCGGCGCGATCCCCATCGCGGTCGTGAGGTCGCTGATCGAGGTCTCCTCGTAGCCGCGCTCCCAGAAGGCGCGCATCGCCAGCTCGAGGGCGGCGTCGCGGTCGAAGCTGCGCGGACGGGCCATGGGGACCATTCTATAACGACCGCTACGGAACCGTGCTACATTCGCCGCGGCACGTTGTGTAGCGATCACTAAGGAATGAGCAGATGGCGACTCTCACCGGCAAGACGGCACTCGTGACGGGCGGCTCGCGCGGCATCGGACGCGGCATCGCGGAGCGGCTCGCCCGCGACGGCGCGCTCGTCGCCGTCCACTACGGCGGCAACGCGGAGGCGGCGGCCGACACGGTCGCGGCGATCGAACAGGCCGGCGGCAGCGCCTTCGCGCTCGGCCAGCGGCTCGGCGCCGACGGTGACGCGGCCGCGCTGCTCGACGGCCTCGACCGCGAGCTGCTCAACCGCACCGGCTCGACGCGCCTCGACATCGTCGTCAACAACGCCGCGATCGCGTACGACGCCCACCTCGCCGACACGACGCCGGCGCTCTACGACGAGCTGTTCGCCGTCAACGTGCGCGCGCCGTTCTTCATCGTCCAGCGCGCCGCCGAGCGGATGGGCGAGAGGGGCCGGATCGTGACGATCTCCTCCGGCGCTACGCGCAAGGCATATCCCAACCTGCTCGCCTACGCGATGACGAAGGCGGCCGTCGAGACCTTCACGCGCACGCTCGCACAGGAGCTGGCACCGCGCGGGATCACCGTCAACGCCGTCGCGCCCGGCATCGTCGACACCGACATGAACGCCGGCTGGCTGAACGTCGACGAGGCATCCCGCGCGCAGGCCGCCTCGCTCTCGGCCTTCAACCGCGTCGGCGAGCCGGCCGACATCGCCGACGTCGTCGCCTTCGCCGTCTCCGACGACGCCCGCTGGGTCACCGGTCAGGTGCTCGACGCGACCGGCGGTTCGGTGCTGTAGCGCGCCGGCTTCAGCCGACCGGCGCGCCGGTCGCCGCGCCCGGCTCCGGCACCTGCGGCGTCGGCCGACCGTCGCGCAGGCGCGCCCGCTCGACCGCGGCCGTCTGCGCGTAGCTGATGCTGCACGAGCCGTGCGTGAGCGCTCGCGGCGCGAGGCGCCGCCCGCCGCGCACGACGGCGACGCCGGCGCGGAAGCGGCGCGCGTCGGCCGCTGCCCAGCGCAGGCCGTACAGCTCGCGCACGCGCGGCGGCAGCGCGCCGCGCATGATCGCGTCATGGAGCCGCTTCGCCGGCTCGCGGCCGCGCCCCATCGGAATCTCGAACGCGATCGCGCGACCGGTGTACCGCGCCTCCGGCGTCAGATGCATGTGGTCGCCGGCGAGCCGGCCGTCGAACCAGGCGCGGAACTCCGGGTACGTGGCCGGCGCGGTCGACGCAGGCATCCCGAAGAGGACGCCGAAGCGCCGGTACTCCTGCCACAGCTGCTCGCGCTCGGCCGCGCTCAGCTCGCGCACGAACAGCTCGTAGAACGTCTGCGCTGAGTCGAACGTGACCGCGACCGTCCACAGCATCAGCTCGGGGTCGAACGCGGCGTAGGGCGTGCCGGCGGGGTAGGGGCCGGAAGCGTGCGCCAGCTCGCCGCTGACGCGCTCGTGCATGCGGTCGACGCGCGCCAGCATCCTGTCGGCCTCCTCGCGCGTGCCGAAGAAGACCGTCTCGAAGGCGTCGGCGGTGCGCTGGAGGCGGCGGAAGGGCGCCTTGCGGCCGGCGGACGACTGGATCGTCCCGACGAAGTTGCGCGGGTCGAGCGCGCCGACCGCCAGCGCGCGCTGACCGTAGAACAGCCCCACGACGCGCTCGTCGTGGACGCTGCGCAGCAGCGAGCGCCCCGCTGGGAAGTAGCCCTCGTCCATCGTCTGCCCCGTCCGATCTGACTACACGTGTCGTCAGTCTCTCGCGACGGCGCCCCGGCTGTCAACGGCTGACGCTCCGGAAGCTGTTGCGCTGAGGCGTTCCGCTACCCTGCCGCGTCATGTACTACGACGACGACGCTGACCTCAGATTTCTCGACGGCAAGACCGTCGCGATCATCGGCTACGGCTCCCAGGGCCACGCACACTCGCTGAACCTCAAGGACTCCGGCGTCCAGGTCGTCGTAGGCCTTCGTCCCGGCTCGTCGAGCGTCGCGAAGGCCGAGGCCAACGGCCTCGAGGTGGTCTCGCCCGTCGACGCCGCCAGCCGCGGCGACGTGATCATGATCCTCGTCCCCGACGAGCTGCATCACGACGTCTACGAGGACATCAAGGACGGCGTCGCGACCGGCAACCTGCTGCTGTTCGGCCACGGCTTCTCGATCCACTACGGCGAGATCGTCCCGCCGGAGGACGTCGACGTCGCGCTCGTCGCCCCGAAGGGCCCGGGCCACCTCGTCCGCCGCCAGTACACCGAGGGCTCCGGCGTCCCGGGCCTGATCGCGATCCATCAGGACGCGACGGGCAACGCAAGAGACATCGCGCTGGCGTACGCGAAGGGCATCGGCTGCACCCGCGGCGGCGTGATCGAGACCTCCTTCCGCGAGGAGACCGAGACCGACCTCTTCGGCGAGCAGGCCGTGCTCTGCGGCGGCACCTCCGAGCTGGTGCGCGCCGGCTACGACACGCTCGTCGAGGCCGGCTACGACCCGCGCCTGGCCTACTTCGAGGTCCTCCACGAGCTGAAGCTGATCGTCGACCTGATGTACGAGAAGGGCATTGCGGGCATGCGGTACTCGATCTCGAACACGGCCGAGTACGGCGACATCACGCGCGGCAGACGCGTCGTCACCGACGAGACGCGCAAGGCGATGAGAGAGATCCTCGGCGAGATCCAGTCGGGCGCCTTCGCGCGCGAGTGGATCGCGGAGAACCGCGCCGGCCAGGAGAACTTCAAGCGCATGCGCGAGGAGCAGGCCGGCCACCAGGTCGAGGTCGTCGGCAAGGAGCTGCGCGCCCAGATGGACTGGATCGACACGGCCTTCCACGAGTAGCGCCCACGCTCTCGCGGCGTCTCGCCGCGCGTGGCTTTGTCCTCGGTCGCTCATGGGCTGGCGCCCGGGCACCGCGGACGAAGTCCGTGGTCGCTCCCTGCGTCCGCGCCACGCACGACGTTACTTTCGCGAGAGCGCGGTCGCACGTCGCATTTCTTCGGGCGCCCCACGGGGCGCCCGTCGTCGTTCAGCGGCCGTGCAGGACGGCGGCGAGGCGGCCGAGGTCGCCGAGGGTGGCGGAGATCTGGCGTTCGAGCCGGCCGAGCGTGGCGGCGAGCGTCGCGCCCTGCTGCCGATCGGCCTCGGCGACGAGCGCCTCCAGCTCGCCGGTCGAGCGGTGGGTGAGGCCGATCAGCTCGCCCTCCAGCCGCTTGCGCTCGCCCGCGATCGCCTGCTCGCGGGCAGCGGCCGCCGCCCGCCGCGTGCGCGCGAGCTCGTCGTCGAGCGCGCTGGCGTCGTTGGCGGCGAGCCGCAGCAGCAGGCCGACGACGCCCGCGCCGAGCACGAGCGCGGGCAGGAAGATCAGGTCCGGCAGCGGTTCGGGGATCACGTCGAGCAGGAAGCTGACGGGCAGCGCGGCCGTCAGCACCAGCACGCCCGCGACCGCGCCGCGCAGCCCGCGCGCGTTGCGCGCGACCGCATAGACGGCGAGCGCGTCCAGCAGCACGAGCGGGCTGGAGGTCGGCGCGATCGTCGCCGACCAGCTGCGCACGGCCAGGGCGGTCAGCACGAGCACGGCGAGCGCGACCGGCCGCCGCCACAGCAGCGCGGGCGCGATGCCCGCGAACAGCGCCGCGGCGACGCGCCCGGCGGCGTGCGCTCCGTCGTCGAGCGCGAGCGCCTCCGCGAGCCCCCACGCGGTCAGCGCGGCGCAGAGCACGGCGACCCATGCCGGACAGCCGCTCAGCATCCGCCGGTCAGGCCGCCAGCGGCGCGGGGGAGGCGGCGCCAGCGGCAGCACGGCGCGCACAAGCCACCCGCCGGCATCGCCCGCGCCACGCATTGCGTCATCCGTGCCACGCATTGCGTCAGCCGCGCCACGCATTGCGCCAGCCGCGCCGCGATCTGCGCCATCCGCGCCCGCCACCAGCTCCCCGCCCAGCAGCCGCACCCGCTCGCGCATGCCGGCCAGGCCGAGGCCGCTGCTCGCCAGCGCGCGCGAGCGCCCGGCGCCGTTGCGCACCGTCACCTCCAGCGCTTCCGGCGTCAGCGTCAGCGCCACCGTCACCGGCGCTCCGGCCGCGTGCTTGGCGGCGTTGGTGAGCGCCTCCTGGACGATCCGCGCCGCCGTCAGCGCGACCGCGTCCGGCATGCCGCCCGCGCCGCCCATGCCGCCCGCGCCGCCCATGCCGCCCGCGCCGTACGGTGCCTCGACGCGCGCCCCAAGCGTCCGCGCCTGCTCCAGCGCGGCGTCGAGCGCGGCGGCACCGTCGGGCACGCCTGCCGGCGCCGCGCCGGTCAGCTCCGCCAGCGCCGACGCGGTGCGCCCGACGGCGGTGCGGGCGATCGCCAGCGGGGCGGCGACCGCCTCCGGCGCGCGTTCGGCCTCGCGCGCGGCGATCGAGGCGTGCAACGAGGCGACGACGAGATGGTGGCTGCAGAGGTCGTGCAGCTCGCGCGCGAGCCGGCGTCGCTCGTCACGAGCCGCCCCGTCGGCCGCCTCCTGAGCGCTGTGCGCGGCGTCCAGCTCGACACGTCGCCGCAGCGTCCGCAGCGCGCCGCTGCGCAGCGCCCGCCCGAACCCCGCCGCAGCGGCGAGGAACACGATGCCGAAGAGCAGGTCGCCTGGTCTCGGCGCTCCGTCGGCGAACAGCCCGGTGCTGAGCGATCCGAGCGCGCCGACCCCGGCGGTCGTCGCCGCGACGGCGCCGAGCCGTTCGGTATGGCGCGCCATCGACACCACCGCGACCAGCAGCGCCAGCTGGCAGCCGGAGGACTCGTCCATGTCGACGACGCCGCTCGTCGCCAGCAGCGCGAACCCGAACGCGACGCTCCAGCAGGCGAGCAGTGGGTGATCGCGGCGGATCGTCAGCGGGACGAGCAGCGCCAGCGAGGCCGCCACCGCGACGCCGCGCGACGGCACGTCCTGCGCCACCGTCATGCCCTCCGCGGCGACGACCGCGGCGAGCCCGCCCAGCAGCGCGACGTCGCCGAGCCGAGCCCACCGATCTCCGCCCGCGGTCGCTGCCTCACGCACGCGGCGCAGCCTAGAAGACCGGCGCGACCGTCACGTGCGCCGGCGCACCAGCTCCCACCCGGCGAGCGCGTAGCCGAGCCCGAGCAGCGTCGCGCCGATGACGGCGGTCGCGCCGCGGTTGCCGATGACGGATATGAGCGGCCCGACGACGGTCAGCACCCACGGCGCGATCCCCAGCGTCCCCTGCCGCCACAGCGCGGCGAGCAGCAGCACCGGGCCCAGCGCCGCGCCGAGCGATCCGCTGATGAAGAGGAGCGCGGCGATCGGCTTCGAGGCCGCCTCCTCGCTGACGGCGATGCCGAGCGCGCGCGGCAGCTCCTGCGCGATCGCCATGTCGTAGGCGTCGGTCGCGAACAGGCCCGGCAGCGTCGTCAGGCCGATCGCGGCGAGCGCGCAGCCGATCAGCAGCAGCGGGCCGCGCCGCACGCTGCCGAGCAGCGCCAGCCCGATGCAGGCGAGCGCCGCGCCGGTCCAGCCGAGGTGCAGCAGCAGGTCGCTGATCTGCGTGCGTTCGGGGTGGAGCGCCATCTGGTCGAGCAGGCCGGCGGTCGTGCCGTCGTCGTGCGGCGTCGTCGCGACGCCCGCCACGACGAACGCGGCGGCGGCGAACAGCGCCCACGCGGTCAGCGATCGAACGCGCGCGAGTGGCAGCACGAGGTGGTCGAGCGCGATCGCCGTGGCGCGACGAGCGCCGGGCGCCGGGGTGGGGTCGGGGGCGACGGAGGTCATGGCAGCGAACCCTGCCTTCGACCCGCACCGCCGCCCATCTGCCGAAGGTCGCCCCGCGACCGACCTTCGGATCCGCCCGATCGGCCGCCGGCCAGATCCGCGGTCGAGGGCGATGCGCCAAGATGCGCACGTGCCGACGACGATCGCGATCTGCGACGACCACGCGCTGGTGCGCGGCGGGCTGAAGATGATGCTCGAGCGCGAGCCCGACCTCGAGGTCGTGGGGGAGGCCGGCGACGGTGCCGAGGCGGTCGAGCTGGTGCTGCGGCTGCACCCCGACGTCGTGCTGATGGACGTCGAGCTGCCCGGGATCGACGGGATCGAGGCGATCCGCCGCCTGCGCGCGGCCGGCTCGCGCGCCCAGGCGCTCGTCGTGACGACCTTCGACGACGACGAGTACCTCGTGCGCGCGCTGCGCGCCGGCGCCGCCGGCTTCGTGCTGAAGGCGATCGCGCCGGAGCGGCTGACCGAGGCGGTCCGCACCGTCGCGCGCGGCGACGCGCTGCTCGACCCGGCCGTCACGCGCCGCCTGGTCGAGCGCTTCCTCGGCCACCCCGCGCTCGGCGACGAGATGCGCGAGCGGCTCGCGGAGCTGACCGAGCGCGAGCGGGACGTGCTGCGCGAGCTGGCCCGCGGCGGCTCCAACGCCGCGATCGGCAGCGCCCTGCACCTGAGCGAGCCGACCGTCAAGGCCCATGTCACGCAGGTGCTGTCGAAGCTCGGCGTCGGCAGCCGCGTGCAGGCGGTCGTGTTCGCCTACGAGAGCGGCTTCGTGCGGCCGGGCGAGGGCTAAGCCCCCGCGCTCGCCAGCGCCTGGTCCATCGCCGCCGCCGGCGACTCGACGACCGGCCCGTGCCCGACCGCCAGCCGCGACGGCTCCAGCGCGCGCAGCGCACGGGCGCTCGCCAGCGCCGTCGGGCGGTGCCAGCTGAAGAACGTGGGGAAGGGGAAGGGCCACTTCGCCTTGCCGGTCGCCTGCATCCCGCCGAGCGTCACGTACGCGTCGCCGGCGATCAGCGTGCGGTCGCGCGTGTCCAGCAGCGCGATCTGGCCGGGCGTGTGGCCGGGCGCGGCGTGGACCTCCAGCGAGCCGACGCGGTCGCCGGGCGCGAGCACCGTCGTCGGCCGCGTCGCGCGCTTGCGGATCGGCCCGCCGCCGAGCGGCGGCTCGCCGGGCTCCATCGCCTGGTCGCCGTCGAGCAGTCTCGCCTCGCGGCCGGAGACGAGCACCGGCACGGCCGGCAGCGCGGCGTGGAGCGCGTCGAGCGAGCCGGCGTGATCGTCGTGGCCGTGCGTCAGCACGATCCGCGCGATCGGCGCGCCGAGCGCGGCCGCGGCGGCCTGGATCGCCTTCGCGGAGCCGCTCATCCCCGTGTCGACGAGCGTCAGTCCGTCCTCCTCGCGCACGAAGAAGACGTTGACCGTGCCGAAGCGCGTCAGCTTGACGAGGTGCGCGCCATGAGTGCTGCTCTTCATCCGATGAGCCTCCGCGGGAGAAACGGGTAGGAGCCGAGACGCTAGTCTTCCCGCGCCGCCAATGACGACGATCGAGACGATTCCGATGCCCTCAGACGCCCAGCGCACCGCCCTGTCCACCCGCTCTGCCGCCCCGCGCGCATGAGCGACAGACTGAAGATCCTCGTCAAGGAGAAGCTCGCCGACACCGGCGTCGACCTCCTCCGCGAGCACTTCGACGTGGACCTCGGCGACAGCTGGTCCGACGAGGAGTTCCGCGCCAGAATCGGCGAGTACCAGGGCATCCTGATCCGCTCCGCGACGAAGATGACCGAGGAGTACATCGCCCTCGGCACGAATCTGCGCGTGATCGGGCGCGCCGGCGTCGGCGTCAACAACGTCGACGTGCCGGCCGCGACCAGACGCGGCATCGTCGTCGCCAACGCGCCGCAGTCGAACGTCGTGACGGCCGCCGAGCACACGCTGGCGCTGCTGATGGCGCTCGCGCGCAACGTCCCGCAGGCCGACGCCTCGCTGAAGGCCGGCAAGTGGGAGCGCTCGAAGTTCGGCGGCGTCGAGGTCTACGAGAAGACGCTCGGCGTGGTCGGCTTCGGCCGCATCGGCCAGCTCGTCGCCGAGCGCGCGAAGGGCTTCGGCATGAAGGTCGTGGCCTACGACCCGTTCGTCGGGGCGGAGCGCTACCGCGACCTGGGCGTCGAGAAGGCCGACAACTCGGCCGACGTCTATAAGGTCGCCGACTTCGTCACGATCCACCTGCCCGTCACGCCCGAGACGAAGGGCTGGCTGAACGCCGAGGCGTTCGCGCAGATGAAGGACGGCGTGCGCGTGATCAACTGCGCCCGCGGCGAGCTCGTCGACGACGCGGCGCTGCAGGCCGCGCTCGACTCCGGCAAGGTCGCCGGCGCCGCGCTCGACGTCTTCCCGAGCGAGCCGATCACCGACTACCCGCTCTTCGACGGCTACCCGCAGGTCGTCGTCACGCCGCACCTCGGCGCCTCGACGACGGAGGCGCAGGACCGCGCCGGCGTGCAGACGGCCGAGCAGGTCATCGCCGCGCTGACCGGCGGCACCGTCACGACCGCGGTCAACATCCCCGCGATCGCCGCCGAGGACATGGAGGTGCTCGGCCCGTTCGTGCCGCTCTGCCAGCAGCTCGGCAAGCTCGCGGTCTCGCTCGTCGACGGCTCGATCGACGGGCTGGAGCTGGAGTTCTTCGGCCGCATCGGCGATCGCGACACGCGCCTGCTGTCGATCGCGGTCCTCCAGGGCGTGCTCACCGGGCACACCGAGGAGGAGGTCAACCAGGTCAACGCGCCCTCGATCGCCGAGGAGCGGGGGATATCGCTGACCGAGACGAAGCGCTCGACCGCGCGCGACTTCACCGACCTCGTGCGCGTCACGATCGTCAGCGGGGAGACGCGCCAGCGGATCGTCGGCACCAACGTCGGCCGTCGCAACCGCCCGCACCTGCTCGAGGTCTGGGGCCAGCGCTTCGACCTGCAGTTGGAGCGGAACCTCGCGCTCTTCTCCTACTCCGACGTGCCGGGCATGATCGGCCGCGTCGGCTCGGTCTTCGGCGAGAAGGGGATCAACATCGTCTCCGCCGCCGTCGGTCGCGCGGGCGACGATGACGGCGCCGCCGAGCACGCCGTGATGGTCGTCACGACCGACGCGCCGGTCGACCCGGCCGTGATCGACTCGCTCGTCGCGACCGACGGCTTCGTCGCCGGTCGCGCCGTTTCGCTCTGACGCTCGTCGCTGGTAAGCTGGCGTGACTCATGTCGCGCCAGCTCACCCTTCGACTTCTTCTCCTCCCCCCTCGGGGGGAATAGTGCGTGGCGGCCGCGTAGCCGCAAACCATTGAGAAGAATCGAAGTTTCGAGCCGATAAGGAAGAGCACGACATGACTCCCGCAGAGCAGGACCCCAACCGAGTACTGATCTTCGACACGACGCTGCGCGACGGCGAGCAGTCGCCGGGGATCTCACTCAACACCAGCGAGAAGCTGGAGATCGCGCAGCAGCTCGCGCGGCTCGGCGTCGACATCGTCGAGGCCGGCTTCCCGATCGCCTCCCCGGGCGACTTCGAGGCGGTCGAGGCGATCGCGCGTCAGGTCGAAGGTCCGGTGATCGCGGGGCTCGCGCGGATCCACGTCGGCGACATCGACGCTGCTTACAACGCGGTCAAGGACGCGGCGCGACCTCGGATCCACACCTTCGTCTCGACGTCGGACATACACATCGAGCACCAGATGCGCGCGACGCGCGAGGACGTGCTCGGCCTGACGCGCGCCGGCGTCGCGCACGCGAAGCGGTACGTCGACGACGTCGAGTTCTCGCCGATGGACGCGACCCGCTCGGACGTCGAGTTCACCGCCGAGGTGCTGCAGATCGCGATCGACGAGGGCGCGACGACGATCAACATCCCCGACACCGTCGGGTACACGATGCCGCACGAGTACACGGCCTTCCTCGGCAAGCTGTACGAGCTGACGCCCGGCCTCAGAGACGTCGTGCTGTCGGTCCACTGCCACGACGACCTCGGCCTCGCGGTCGCGAACTCGTTCGCGGGCGTGCTGGCGGGCGCGCGCCAGGTCGAGTGCGCGATCAACGGGCTCGGCGAGCGCGCCGGCAACGCCTCGCTGGAGGAGATCGTGATGCTGCTGCGCACGCGGCAGTCCGACATCGGCCTGAGCACCGGCGCCGTCACGACCGAGATCGCGCGCACGAGCCGCCTCGTCTCGCGCCTGACCGGCTACTCGGTCCAGCCGAACAAGGCGATCATCGGCCGCAACGCCTTCGCGCACGAATCCGGCATCCACCAGGACGGCGTGCTCAAGCACCGCGAGACGTACGAGATCATGAGCGCCCAGAGCGTCGGTCTGGACTCCAACTCGCTGGTGCTCGGCAAGCACTCCGGCCGCCACGCGCTGAGAGACGCGCTGGCCGACCTCGGCTTCGTGCTCGACGGCCAGGCGCTGAACACGGCCTTCAAGCGCTTCAAGGAGATCGCGGACAAGAAGAAGCAGGTCACCGCGATGGATCTGGAAGCGCTCGTGACCGACGAGCTGCGCGAGGAGATCCCCGCGTACGCGCTCGAGTGGTTCGACGTCGAGGCCTCGTCGAGACGACCTCCGCACGCGACCGTCGGCGTGAAGCTGCCCGACGGCAGCGAGGCGACCGGCTCGTTCACCGGCGACGGCCCGATCGACGCGGTCTTCCACGCGATCAACGCGGCGACGAACGTCGACGCGAAGCTGCGCGACTTCCGCATCGACGCGATCACCAGCGGCCAGGACGCGCTCGGCGAGACCTCGGTCGTGCTCGAGGTCGACGGCGTCTCCGGCTCCGGCCAGGGCGTCTCGACCGACATCATCGAGGCGGCCGGCCGCGCCTACGTGCGCGCCCTCTCCAACGCCGTGCGGCGCCGGTCGGTGACGACCGAGGCCGAGGAGGCGACGGCAAGAGCCGCCGCCTCGCGCATCACGACGCCGTGACGGTACGCGCCACCTCATTCGAGGTGGCGCGTTCCCGATGATTGGCGATCTGTACATCGCATGGATGCACAGATCGCCACTCATCCGACCGCGACCGTCGCTGACGCGCAGCCGCGGTGCGGCGCGAGGCCGATCGCTTCGCGCTCGATCGCCGCGATGGCACGTCTCGTGAGCGACGCGCCGCCGAGCGCTCTCAGCTCGACCGCGAGCCGTCTGCCTCTCTTGCGCCCACGCCACAGCGCTGCCGGTTTGCCGCCGAGCAGCACGAGTCCGGGCGGGTTGATCGCGACGAACAGCGCTCTGCGCGCGGCCGGGTCGGGCAGCAGCAGCTCGCGATCGCGCGCGAGCAGAAGCGGGTCGCCGGGTGGAAGCAGAAGCGCCTCGCGCGCCGACCCGTCCGCGCCCGCGCAACTCGCACCTCTCGCATCGTCTGTGAGCAGCCAGGCGCGGCCGCCATCGACGCTCACCTCGACCAGCTCGTCGGCGACGAGCGCCCACGCCGCGCTCGCCTGCGCCGGCGCGATCCCCGCCCACTGGGTGAACAGTCTCGGCGTCGACGGGCCGCACCAGCTCAGGTGGCGGCGCACCAGCTCGGCGGCAGCCACGTCGGGGTCGACGGCCGGCGCCGCCTGCGGGCCGATCCACTGATCGGTGCGCGCGAACAGCGGCTGGCGGCCGGCACGTCCGGCGATGCAGAGCAGCCCGTGGAGGCCGGCGACGACGAGCAGCCCGCGTCGCGCGTGGTGGCTCTGGCAACCGTCGCACCACGGCAGCAGGTCGCTCGGCAGCCGCTCGCGCAGCGCCGCGTGCAGGTCGTCGCGGCTGAGCTGGCGACCGTCGAGCGCGGCGGCGAAGGCCGGCAGCGCGGCCTCGACGGCGTCGGCCGGCCCGATCCCCTCGCCCGCTGGCGGGATCGCGCGGCCGAGCACGAACCGCAGCGACTCCTGCTCGCGCGGCAGCAGGGCGGAGGTGTAGGCGGCGACCTCGGCGGCCGGCACGATCGCGGTCGCGGTGCGCGGGTTGTACAGCGCGACGGCGGTGCGCTGCTCGTGCAGCGCGAGGTCGAGCGCGCCGGGCTCGAAGCGGGCGCCGCGCGCGGCGAGCGCGAGCGCGGCGGTGCCGGCCGGCGAGTCCTGCACGCTCCAGCTCGCGAGCGCCGCGAGCGGCTCGGCGTCGTCGGCGCCGAACCCCTGTGCTGTGAGACGGAACGCGAGCACCTGGGCGGGGGAGAGGTCCATTGAATCCACCCTACGACCGCCGTCGCCGTGCCGTCTTGGAGGAACGCGACAGCGTCAACCGCGATGACACGAGCTTCGACGTGCCAGGTGCTACCTTCGCCGGCGAGATGGCGGTACAGCTGCGCGCACCGTGCGCTGAACGTCAGCCGCTCAGCTGCCGCGCGCGAGCGCCAGTCCCTGGCGGAAGCCGGCGGCGAGCGCCTGCTCGGCCGGCGCGGCGGCGTCATGGCCGATCCAGCCGCCGGACAGGGCGGAGGCGGCGGCGCGATCGGGCGCGATCACCGTCACCTCGGCGCCGCGGCGGCGCAGCGTCAGCGCCTCCAGCGCGGCGGCCGAGCGCGAGGTGGTGCGGATGACGCCGTGCGGCGCGGCGTCGCCGGCCGAGCTGCCGGTCGGGTTGAGGCAGAGCACGCGCGTCTCCCGCGCGGCCGGTGCGACGTCGATGCTGGTCGGGCTCCAGAGTCCGCCGTCGACGTAGTCGTGCCCGCCGATTCTCACGGGGCGGTAGAGCCAGGGCACGCTGCACGAGGCCTGGATCGCCTCGGCGACGGTGGCGCGCGGGGCGCCCGGCGCGCCGAAGACGACGCGGCGACCGCTCTCGCGCTCCACCGCGATCACGCGCAGCCGCCCGTCGAAGCGCAGTCCGTCGCGGGCGAGCCTGCGGCCGAGCTCGTCGAGCGTGGCGGTCTGCGGTTCGAGCCTGCCGAGCACGTTCGCGCGCAGGAGGGAGCCGGGCGGTCGCGTCGCCGCGAGCGCGTACGGCGCCAACGGACCGCCTGCCGCTCGCGCGATCTTGCCGACCCCGCCCGGCACCGCGCCGAGCAGCCGCCGCGCCCGCCCCGGTCCGCCCGCGTCCTGCGAGGCACCGGCGTCATCCGTGGCGCGATCTGCGTCGTCCGCGCCCGCATTTGCAACGTCGGAGCCGCGCTCCGCCTCATCCGCGCCGCGCTCTGCCTCATGCGCGCCCGCATCGCGATCATCCGCGCCGCGCTCCCCGTCATCCGCGCCGTCCGGCCGTTGCGGTGCACGACCGGCGAGCAGGTGGGCGGCGACGATCGCGCCGGCGGAGGTGCCGACGAACTGCTCGACGGCGCGCGCGTCGATTCCCGCTCCTTCGGCGAAGCCCGCCAACAGGCCGTGCATCCAACGCTCGGCGAGCGCTCCGCCCGCGCCGAGCACGAGCACGTCGGGGCGGTCGATCACTGCGCCGGCGCGGCTCCGTCAGCGTGCGGGTCGCCGAGCCGGCGCGCCCAGCCGGCCCGCTCCTCCGGCGCCATCGCGAACGGGATGAACAGCTCCAGCAGCGCCGCTGCGAGGTCGGACGACTCCTCGGTCGTCGCGCCCGCGCCCGCAACCGCCGCGCCCGCGCCCGCAACCGCCGCGCCCGCGCCCGCAACCGC
>NZ_JAWSTH010000063.1:0-37346 GCF_033542075.1 Conexibacter stalactiti | reverse complement strand
GCCGCCAGCTCGGGGCTGGCGCCGCGCAGCGCCTCGACGATCGCCGAGGCGCGCCCGCCCGCTCCGCCCGTGCCCGCGCCCGCGCCGCCGCGAGGCCCGCCGAGCGCCGCCAGCCGCTCCCCCAGGTGCGACGCGATGCCGGCTGCCGCCAAGACGACGTCGCGATCGCGCGCCGGGAAGTCGAGCGCCGCCAGCCAGCCCGCGAGCGGTCTGCCGACGCGCAGCGCGGCGACGGCCAGCAGCAGCAGGTCGACGCGGCCGTCGGGCGCCAGCAGCGCGCGCGCCCGCGCCGCCAGCGCGGCGTCGAAGCTCAGCCCGGGAACGAGCGCGTCGCCGCCGCCCCAAGTCGCGATCTCGGCCAGCGCGTCCCCCGCGGTCGGTTCTCGCAGCGTGCGCCGCAGCTCCGCGCCCACGCGCGCACCGCTGATCGTCGCCAGCGCCCCGCCGTCGATCGCGGCGCGCGACAGCTCGCCCGTGCGCGGCTCGGTCGCGAAGCGCAGCCGCGTCGCATAGCGGACGAGCCGCAGCAGCCGCGTCGGGTCGTCCTCGAAGCTGGCGTCGTGGAGGATCCGCATCCGCCCGGCGACGAGGTCGTCGAGCGCGAACGGGACTGACTCCAACCGCCCGTCCAGCGTCGTCGCGATCGCGTTGACGGTGAAGTCGCGCCGCGCGAGATCCTCCGCGAAGCTGCCCGGCCGCACCTCCGGCAGCGCGCCCGGATGGGCGTAGCGCTCGGCGCGCGCCCGCACGACGTCGTAGGCGTGGCCGCCGCCGCGCACGACGACCGTCCCGAAGCGCTCATGGCCGGCGACCTCGGCGTCCGCGCCCAGAGCCGCCACGATCCGCCCCGCGACCGCCTCGGCGTCGCCGTCGGTGACGAGGTCGAGGTCGAGCGGCGCGCCGCCGAGCAGCAGGTCGCGCACCGCGCCGCCGACGACGCGCACGTCCTCGGCGCCATCCAGCGCCGCCAGCAGCGGCGCCGCGGCGGGCAGCGCGCGCAACCGCGCGGGGACCTCGTCAGGAGTGATCGTCACAGCGCTGTACTACCATGCGCGGCCGATGCCGAGCCCCAAGCCACGCCGCCGGCGCGGTCTGCTCGTCGCCCTCGCGGCCGTCGCTCTCGTCCTCGTGGCGGGCGGTGCCGCCGCCTTCCTGCTGCTGCGGGAGCCGGGCGACGTCTCCAACCCCGACGTCGCGTTCACCGCCACGACCGAGACGGAGACGCAGCCGCAGCCCCCACCGCCGCCGAGACCGAGAGCGAGACCGGTCGACACCTTCTCGTGGCCGACCTACGGCCTCTCCGACGCGCGCACGCGCGATTGGACGACCGCTCCCGACTACCTCAGACCGCCGTTCAAGCGCGGCTGGACCTATCGCGGCGACGTGCTGATCGAGTTCCCGCCGGTGATCAGAGGCGCGAACCTCTATGTCTTCGACGATGACGGCTGGCTGCGCTCGCTCAACAAGGTCAGCGGCGCGATCCAGTGGCGTCAGCATGTCGGCAGGCTGGCCGCCGCCTCCCCCGCGATCGGCGACGGCAACGTCTACGTCGTGGCGCTGGAGCGGTTCGACAACGCCGACGCCGGCAGAGTCGCCGCCTTCCGCGAGACCGACGGCAAGCCGCTGTGGTCGCGCGATCTGCCCAGCCGCGCCGAGTCCTCGCCGCTGCTGCGCAACGGCATGCTCTTCTTCGGCAGCGAGAACGGGACCGTCTTCGCGCTCGACGCCAGAAGCGGTCGCACGCGCTGGACCTATCAGGCCTCCGGCGCCGTCAAGGGCGCGCCGGCCTACGCCGACGGCAACCTCTACTTCGGCGACTACGGCGGCAAGGTCCACGCGGTGCGGGCGCGCGACGGCAAGCGCGTCTGGGAGGTCGGCACCAGCGGCACCCGCTTCGGCTTCGGCTCCGGCCAGTTCTACTCGACGCCGGCGGTCGCCTTCGGGCGCGTCTACATCGGCAACACGGACAGCCGCGTCTACTCCTTCTCCGCGAAGGACGGCACGCTCGCGTGGGCGACCGGCACCGGCGGCTACGTCTACGCCGCGCCGGCCGTCGCGAACGTCGACGGGCTCGGCCCGACCGTCTACGCCGGCTCCTACGACGGCAACTTCTACGCCTTCGACGCCCGCTCGGGCGACGTCCGCTGGCGCTTCCCCAGCGGCAACCGCATCTCCGGCTCGCCGACGATCATCGGCAACGTCGTCTACTTCTCCAACCTCGGCGCCTACGACACGCACGGGCTCAACGCGCGCACCGGCAAGCAGATCTTCAGATTCCCTGAAGGCTCCTACACGCCGGTCGTCGCCGACCGCCGCGCGCTCTACCTCGTCGGATACAACAACATCTTCGAGATGCTGCCGACGCGCAGACCGAGAGCGTGGAGACGGGCGCAGGCCGCGGCCGTCGAAGCGGTCCGGCTCGACCGCGTCAGAGCGCGCAGAGCGGCGGCCAGGAGAGCCGCGGCGAGAAGAACCGCGCGCAGAGCGAGCGCGAGAAGAACAGCGAGAAGAGCTGTCAGAAGAGCGAGAAGAACGGCCAGAAGAGCCGTCAGAAGAGCGAGACGCGCCGCCAGAAGAGCGGCGCGCGGAAGCAGCGGCGACTGAGCGTCAGTCGACGGCGCGGATCGGCACGCCGGCCTCCGCCAGGTGCTGCTTGATCTGCGGGACCGTGAATCTGCCGTAGTGCAGGATCGACGCGCACAGCACGGCGTCGGCGCCGGCGTCGAGCGCCTCGGTCAGGTGGTCGAGCGTGCCCGCGCCGCCGGAGGCGATCACCGGCACGCCGACGGCAGCCGCGACGGCGCTCGTCAGCGGCAGGTCGTAGCCGACGTTGCTGCCGTCTCTGTCCATCGACGTCAGCAGGATCTCGCCGGCGCCGCGCTCGGCGCCCTCGCGCGCCCACGCGACCGCGTCGCGGCCGGTCGGCGTGCGCCCACCGGCGACGAAGACCTCCCACGACGGCGGATCGGAGCCCTCGCGCTGCTTGGCGTCGATCGCGAGCACGACGCACTGCGCGCCGAACTGCTCCGCCAGCTCGTCGATCAGCTCCGGCCGCTTGACCGCGGCCGAGTTGACCGCGACCTTGTCGGCGCCGGCGTCGAGCACCGCCTGCGCATCCTCGACCGAGCGGATCCCGCCGCCGATCGTGAACGGGATGAAGACGTTGTCAGCAGTGCGGCGCGCCAGCTCGACGACGGTGTCGCGCTGCGAGGAGGTCGCCGTGATGTCGAGGAAGACCAGCTCGTCGGCGCCGGCGGCGTCGTAGCGCTCCGCCAGCTCGATCGGGTCGCCGGCATCTCTGATGTCGACGAAGGCCGTGCCCTTGACGACGCGGCCGTTGTCGACGTCGAGGCAGGGGATGACGCGCTTGGCGTGCACGCCCCTACGCCTTCGCGACCGGCTTGAGCGCGGCGAGCGCCTCGGCGATCGTGAACTTGCGCTCGTACAGCGCCTTGCCGACGATCACGCCGTTGAGGTTGACCTGGCGCAGGCTCGCGAGCGCGGCGAGGTGGTCGAGCGTGCCGATCCCGCCGGAATATATGAAGCTGCCTCTGACGGCCTCGGCGACGCGCTTGACCTCGTCGAGGTCGGGCCCGGTCAGCATCCCGTCGCGCTCGATGTTCGAGTAGACGAGCTTCTTGACGCCGCGCCGCTGGAGGTGGTCGATCACGGCCGACGCCTCCATCTCGGTCTGCTCCTTCCAGCCGGAGCTGGCGACCTTGCCGCCGCGCACGTCGACGGAGACGACGACGCGCTCGCCGTAGGCGGCGACGACGTCGTCGAGGAAGTCGACGTCGGTGAAGGCGGCCGTGCCGAGGATCACGCGCTCGGCGCCGGCGGAGATCGCCGCGTCGACGGAGGCGCGCGAGCGCAGCCCGCCGCCGAACTCGACCGGCACGCCCAGCTCGCCGGCGATCCGCCGCAGGTGCTCGAGGTTGGCCGGTCTGCCGTCGCGGGCGCCGTCGAGGTCGACGACGTGCAGCCATCTGGCGCCGCCCTCGACCCACGCGCGCGCGGCGCTGAGCGGATCGCCGTCGTAGACGGTCTCGTCGGCGAAGTCGCCCTGTCTGAGGCGCACGGCGCTGCCGCCGCGGATGTCGATTGCGGGATAGAGGATCATGCCGTCGCCTGGGATCGTTCGGGGTCGGGGAGGGCGCCGTCCGAGCCGCCGCACGCGGCGCTGAAGCTGGCCAGCAGCCTGAGCCCGAAGCGCGAGGACTTCTCGGGGTGGAACTGCACGCCGAAGACGTTGTCGCGCGCGACCGCGCTGACGAAGCGCTCGCCGTAGACGGCGGTGCCGAGCGCGTCGGAGGGGTCGGTCGGGCGCACCACGAACGAGTGCACGTGGTAGAAGGCGACCGCCTCCGGAAGTGCTGCGTTGAGGCGCGTGGCGCGCTCGAAGCGAACGACGTTCCAGCCGATGTGCGGGACCCGCTCGCCCTTCGCGTCCAGCGGCGTCACCTCGCCGGCGAGCAGGCCGAGGCCGGTCGCAGGCTCGACCTCGACCGAGCGCTCGAACAGCAGCTGCATCCCGAGGCAGATCCCCAGCACCGGCACGCCCGCGGCGGCGCGCTCGCGCACGACCGCGTCGAGCCCCAGCTCGCGCAGGTTGCGCATCGCGCGCGGGAAGGCGCCGACGCCCGGCACGACGACGCCGTCTGCCGCGCGGATCGCCTCGTGGTCGCGCGTCACCAGCGGTGTCGCGCCGACGTGCGCGAACGCCTTCTCGACAGAGCGGCGGTTGCCCATCCCGTAGTCGAGGATGGCGATGGTGGGCGCGGCGCTCACGCTGTCAGCGTTCCCTTCGTGCTCGGCACGCCCGTCTCGGTCGGGTCGATCGCGACGGCGGCGCGCAGCGCGCGCGCGAACGCCTTGAAGAGCGCCTCGATGATGTGGTGGATGTTCGCGCCCGCCTCGACCGTGAGGTGCAGCGCCATTCTGGCGTTGCCGGCGACGGCGCGGAAGAACTCCTCGGTCAGCTCGTGGTCGTAGTTGCCGATCGCGCCGGGCGGCAGCGACGCCTCCCACGCGACGTAGGCGCGGCCGGAGATGTCGATCGCGACCGACGCGCGCGCCTCGTCCATCGGGACGGTCGCGGAGCCGTAGCGGTAGATCCCTCTGCGATCGCCGAGCGCGCGGTCGAGCGCCTGCCCGAGGCAGATGCCGACGTCCTCGACGGTGTGGTGCCCGCCGGTGTCGAGGTCGCCGGTGGCGGCGACGGCGAGGTCGAGCCGGCCGTGGCGCGCGAGCAGGTCGAGCATGTGGTCGAAGAAGCCGACGCCGGTGCTGCGCTCGCCGGCGCCGGTGCCGTCGAGGCCCAGCGTCAGGCGGATGTCGGTCTCGCCCGTCTTGCGTTCGATCGTCGCGGTGCGCTCGCTCATGACGCAGGATTCTCCCGGATACGCGCTTCCATGGACTGTGCGTGCAGCTCGAAGCCCTCCGCGCGTGCGATCGCGGCGCCGGCCGGCGCGAGCGTCGCGGCGGCGGCGTCGGGGATCCGCACCTCCGTCATGCGGCGACGGAAGTGGCGTGTGGAGAGGCCGGAGGCGAAGCGGGCCGCCCCGTCGGTCGGCAGCGTGTGGTTGGAGCCGGCGACGTAGTCGCCGAAGGCGGTCGCGCCGTTGCGCCCGACGAACAGGCAGCCGGCGTTGCGGATCTCGGGCGCCAGCGTCTCCGCGCGCTCGCCGATCAGCTCCAGATGCTCGGGCGCGAAGGCGTTCGCGAGCGCGAGCGCGTCGGCGAGGTCGGCCGTCTGCACGAGCGCGCCGATGCCTGGCTCGGGGACGACTGAGAGTCCCTCTGACAAAGCCTCGATCGCGTCGCCGTCCGGGGACACAGCGATGACGAGGCTGTCTCCGCCGTGCTCGGCCTGCGCGCGCAGGTCGAGCGCGACCGCGCGCAGGTCGGCGTCGCGGTCGAACAGCACCAGCACGTCGCTCGGGCCGGCGAAGCCGTCGATCCCGACCAGCCCGGCGCCCTGCACCTGGCGCTTGGCCTCCTGCACCCACAGGCTGCCGGGGCCGACGATCACGTCGACCGGCGCGACGGTGTCGGTCCCGTGGGCGAGCGCGGCGATCGCCTGCGCCCCACCCATGCGGTAGACCTCGTCGGCGCCGGCGAGCGCGGCAGCCGCGAGGATCGCCGGGTGCAGATCGCCGTCGGGGCCGGGCGGCGCGCACAGCACGACCTGCTCGACGCCCGCGGTCACGGCCGTCACGACGCCCATCAGAACGGTGCTCGGGTAGGGCGCGCGGCCACCGGGGACGTAGACGGCGGCCCGCCGCACGGGGATCTCGCGCAGCTTGATCGTCTGGCCGTGGCCGAGCGTCACCTCGCGCTCCTCGTCGAGGCCGATCGCGGCGACGACGCCGATGTTCTGCGCCGCGACCTCGAGGCCGGCGCGTACGTCGGGATCGAGCGCGGCCAGCGCCGCGTCCAGCTCCTCCTGTGGCACGCGCAGCGGCTTGGGCTCGGCGCCGCCGGTGTCGAATCTGCGGATCAGCTCGACGACGGCGGCGTCGCCGCGCTCGCGCACGTCGGCGAGGATCGCGGCGACCGGCTCTGCGACGGAGGCGCCGCCCGGCGCCAGGGCGCGCAGCTCGGCCGCGAGCGCGGGGGCCGCGGCGGCATCGGTCAGCGCGCGGCGCTCAAGCCGCACGCAGCTTCTCCACCATCGCGTCGATCGCGGCGGCCTTCAGCTTGTGCGCGACCGGGTTGGCGATCAGGCGCGCCGTCGTCACCGCGATCTCCTCGCGGATCACGAGGCCGTTCTCGCGCAGCGTCGTGCCCGTCGCGGTCAGGTCGACGATCGCGTCGACCATCCCGGTCAGCGGCGCCAGCTCGACCGAGCCCTTGACCTCGACGAGCTCGACCTGGCGGCCGGTCCGCTCGAAGTGCTGGGAGGCGATCCGGCGGTACTTGGTCGCGACGCGCATCACGCCGAGGCGCCGCAGCGCCTCCGCGCCGGCGTCGTCGCCGGCGACCGAGGCGAGCACCATCAGGCAGCGGCCGAAGCCGAGGTCGAGCAGCTCGTAGACCTCGCGCTCGGGCTGCTCCATCAGCACGTCCTTGCCGGTGATGCCGACGTCGGCGGCGCCGGCCTCGACATAGGTCGGCACGTCCGAGGGCCGCATCGTGATGATGCCGACGTCCTCGAACAGCAGCTTGCGGTCGTTGGAGCGGACCTCGCTCGTGTCGATCCCGAGCGTGTCGAGCAGGTCGAGCGCCTCGCGCATCAGCGCGCCGCGCGGGACCGCGATCGTGAGGCGGTCGCTCATCTGCGCTCCTCCCCGGCGAGCGCGATGTGCAGCCGGTCGACGGTCAGCGCCCAGCCGACGGCGGGCAGCGGCCGGCCGAAGCGGCCGAGCAGGTCGTCGTAGCGGCCGCCGCCGCCGAGCGGGGCGCCGAGCCGCGGGTCGTAGACCTGGAAGATCGCGCCGGTGTAGTAGCCGAGGTCGCGCACCAGGCCGAGGTCGAAGATGACGCGCTCGGCGACGGCGGCGTCGAGCCGCTCGTGGATCGCGCGCAGCCCCTCGGCCGCCTCGTGGGCGACGCCGTCGAGGCGGTCGAGCACCTCCGGGCCGCCGCGCAGCTGCGGGATCCGCTTCAGCTGCTCGACGGCGTTCGCGTCGGCGAGCCGCAGCGTGTCGACCTCGCGTTCGAGCCCGACGAAGTCGCGCGTCACCAGCTCGTGCAGGATCCGCTCGCGCGACTGGCCGGCGATCCCGTGGCTGTCGAGCAGCGCCTGGTAGAGCGCGACGTCGCCGAGGCCGATCCGGTAGCTCGTCAAACCGATCGCGTCGAGCGTCTCGCACAGCAGCGTGAGTGCTTCAGCCGTGCCGTCGGGCGCGGGCGCGCCGATCAGCTCGATCCCCGCCTGCAGGAACTCGCGCGACTGGCCGCGCTGCGGCTTGATGCCGCGGTAGGCGTGCGCGAAGTAGCAGAGCCGCAGCGGCAGCTCGGCGCCGGAGAAGCGCGAGGCGACCAGCCGCGCGATCGGCACCGTCATGTCCGAGCGCAGCGTCAGGACCCTGCCCTGCTCGTCGAAGAGGCGGTAGACCGGCAGCGTGCCGCCGACCCCGCCGATCGCGAGCGTGTCCTCGTACTCGAGCGCGGGCGTGGAGACCTCGCCGTAGCCGGCGCGCTCGAAGACGCCGTACGCCGCGCCGAGGATCGCACGCAGCTCCCGCATCTCGTCGGGCAGCACGTCGCGCGTGCCGCTGGGGATCGGATGGATCACGTGACCGGCCTCAGTGGGCGTGGGCGCGGTCGCCGTCTTCGACCCGCTCGATGCGGGCGCCGAGCGCGCGCAGGCGCTCGTCGATCCGCTCGTAGCCGCGGTCGATCTGGCGGATGTTGCCGATCTCGGTCGTGCCCTCGGCGCAGAGCGCGGCGATCAGCATCGCCATGCCGGCGCGGATGTCCGGCGACTCGACCCGCTCGCCGCGCAGGCGACGAGGACCGACGACGAGTGCGCGGTGGGGGTCGCAGATCGTGATCGCGGCGCCCAGCAGCTGCAGCTTGTCGGTGAAGAAGAGCCGGTTCTCGAACATCTTCTCGTGGATGATGACCGAGCCTTCCGACTGGGTCGCCATCGCGAGCGCGATCGAGGTGAGATCGGCGGGGAAGGCCGGCCACGGGCCGTCCTCCACCTTCGGCTGGTAGCCGCCGGCGTCGTTGGTGATGACGAGCTTCTGGCCGCCGGGCACGAACAGGTCGTTGCCGCGCAGCTCCGTCTCCAGCCCGAGGCGGGCGAAGATCAGCCGCACCATCCGCAGATCCTCGGGATAGGTGTCCTTGATCAGCAGCTCGCCGCCGGTCACGCCGGCGAGCGCCATGAAGGAGCCGATCTCGATGTGGTCGGGGCCGATGCGGTGCTCGCAGCCGCCGAGCCTGTCGACGCCGTGGACCGTCATCACGTTGGAGCCGATCCCGTCGATCTGCGCACCCATCTTCACGAGCATGCGCGCGAGGTCCTGCACGTGCGGCTCGGAGGCGGCGTTGCGGATCACGGTCGAACCGGGCGTCAGCGCGGCGGCCATCAGCGCGTTCTCGGTCGCCATGACGGACGGCTCGTCCATCAGGAAGTCGCAGGCCGTGAGGCCGCGCGGCGCCGTCAGCAGGATGTCGCGGTCGTGCTCGATCGTCGCGCCGAGCGCCTTGAAGGCGTCGAGGTGCGGGTCGAGCCGGCGGCGGCCGATCACGTCGCCGCCGGGCGGCGGCATGTGGGCGCGGCCGTAGCGCGCCAGCAGCGGGCCGGCGAGCAGGAAGGAGGCGCGGATCCGCTCCGACAGTCTGCGGTCGAGGTCGGTTCTGGCGACGCCTTCGGCGCGGATCGCGACCTCGTTGTCGCCGATCCACTCCGCCCTCGCTCCGAGGTCGGCGATCAGCTCGATCTGCGCTTGCACGTCGCTGATGCGCGGGACGTTGCTGAGGACGACCTCGTCGTCGGTCAGCAGGGTCGCCGCCAGGATCGGCAAGGCGCCGTTCTTGTTGCCTGCGGGCGTGAACGTACCGGAAAGCGGCACGCCGCCTTGTATGACGAACTTCTCCATAAGAGGGGGATGGCGCCGAGCCCGCAGATCGGTCACGGAGATGGGGTCGAGCCCGGAGCGCTGAGCTAGGGTAACAGCCATGCCAGGGGGGATTTCGCGCGACGGGGCCTGGACCCTCCTTTGCGAGTGGACGGAATCGGATTCCCTGCGCCGGCACATGCTCGCCGTCGAGTACGCGATGCGAGCGTATGCGCGCCATTTCGGCGCGGACGAAGAAATCTGGGGCATCACCGGCCTGCTTCACGATCTGGACTACGAGCGGTACCCGTCGCTGGAAGACGGCCACCCGCGCGTCGCGATGCGGGAGCTGGAGCGAATCGGCGTCGCGGATGAGATCATCCGTGCGATCGGGTCGCACGCGGATGAGATGGGGCTGTCGCGCGACTCGGAGATGGAACGGGCGCTCTACGCCGTCGACGAGCTGAGCGGGTTCGTCGTGGCGTGCGCGTACGTGCGACCTCAGGGGCTCGAGGGCATGACGCCGAAGTCGGTCAAGAAGAAGATGAAGACGGCGAGCTTCGCGGCGGCGGTCGACCGTGCCCAGCTGCGTCGCGGCGCCGAACAGCTCGGCGTCGACTTCGACGAGCACCTCGCGTTCGTGATCGCGGCGCTGGCGCCGCACGCCGACGTGCTGCTTGCCAGAGCTGACGGCGACCCCTCCCCCTGATGCTCGGCGCCTATCGGGTCCTGCTGCAGCCCCCGGGGACTGCACGCCTGATCTTCTCGCTGCTGATCGGGCGGATCCCGATCGGCATCTTCTCGCTCGCGATCGTGCTGCTGGTGCGGGCGGAGACCGGCTCCTTCGCGCAGGCCGGCGCGGCGAGCGCGGCGTGGGCGATCGGCGCCGGCCTGCTGGCGCCGATCCAGGGCCGGCTGGTCGACCGCTTCGGCCAGCCGGCCGTGCTGATCCCCTCGACGCTCGTCAACGCGCTCGCGGTCGTCGCCGTCGTCGCGTGCGCGCGTGAGCAGGCGGCGACGTGGGTGCTGTGCTTCTTCGCCTTCGTCGGGGGCGCGGCGCTGCCGCCGCTGGGCGCCTGCATGCGCTCGGTGTGGGCGCAGGTGTTCGAGCACGACGGCGACGCGCGCAACACGGCGTACACGTTCGAAGGGATCGTGGCGGAGGCGTTCTTCATCGTCGGCCCGGTGATCACGACCGTGCTGATCGCCGTCAGCTCGACGAGCGTCGCGCTGATCGTCGCGGTCGCGCTGTCGCTGATCGGGACGCTGTGGTTCGCGACGGCGCCGCTGGCGCGCACGTGGAGAAGCGGCGAAGCGCACGAGCGGACCCGCGCCGGCGCGCTCGGCTCGCCGGGGATGCGAACGATGATGCTGGCGATCGTGCCGACCGGGATCTCCTTCGGCGCGCTGGAGGTGGCGATGCCGGCCTTCGCGGTCGAACACGGCGAGAAGGCTGAACTCGCCGGGGTGCTGCTGTCGGTGATGGCGGTCGGCAGCGTGCTCGGCGGCGTCTGGTACGGCGCGCGCCAGTGGTCCAGCGGCGTCGTCGCGCGCTTCATCGTGCTGCACGTCGTGCTCGCGCTCACCACGCTGCCGCTGCTGATCGCCGACTCGATCCCGCTGATGGCGGCGATGGCGGTGATCGCCGGCCTCGCGCTGGCGCCGTCGGCCGCGGCCGCCTACCTGCTGATCGACTACGTCGCGCCGCCCGGCACGACGACCGAGGCGACGACGTGGATGATGACCTCCAACGTCGCCGGCGCGGCGGCCGGCGCCGCGCTCGCGGGCGTGATCGTGGAGGCCGCGAACGCGCGCTGGGCGATCGCGCTCGCCTGCGCCGGTCCGCTGATCGGCGCCGTCGTCTCCGTCGCGCTGCGCAGAACGCTGCATCCCGCCGCCAACGGCATCGTCATAGACGCCGACGGCAAGCGCCAGCCCGTCGGCTCGACGCGCGAGCCCTGAGGCGGCCCCGGCGCGCCGCGCGTCTCGCCCGCGACGCCTCACCCGCGTGGCGCGCCGCGCGTCTCGCCCGCGACGCCCTACTGCCAGCGCCCGCCGGCGGCCGCCCACGTCTTCATGTGGTCGGTCGAGCAGAAGGCGTCGGCGATGCGGTACTCGCCGCGGTGGCGGACGAGCAGCACGCGCGTCTCGTCGAGCGCGGCGTCGCAGTGGGCGCATCTCGCGAGGCCGGGCTCCTCCCGCGGCTCCTGCGCGAGCGTCCCGGCGCCCCAGTGCGGACCCTGGATCGCCCACGGCACGACGTGCTCGAGGCGGCAGAAGGCGGCAAGCCGCTCACCGGCCTGCTCAGCCGCGCGGTAGCCCTCGTCGGACCCGATCTCGACACCGCACCAGCTGCACCGCAGAGCGTCCACGAGCCAGACCCTAGCGCCGCGGCACGACGCCCGGCCCGCGCACGGCGGCGCGACAGCGCTCGACGCACGTTCGATTCAGGCGCTCCCACAGGTTTTCGGGGCGGCCTCCTCGGCTATCGTCCGGCGCATGTCCGAGCCGCTGAAGATCACGATCCTCGAAGGCGACGAGACAGGCCAGGAGCTGCTCGACCAGGCCGTGCGCGTGCTCGATCCCGAGGTGACGGGTCTCGCGCTCGAACTGGAGCGCTTCGACCTCTCGCTCGAGAACCGCCGCGCGACGCAGAACGCCGTCGTCCACGAGGCCGCCGTCGCGATGCGCGCGTCCGGCTTCGGCATCAAGGCCGCCACGATCACGCCGGAGGGCGCCGACGACGTCGGCTCGCCGAACCGCATCCTGCGCGAAGAGGTCGACGGCAAGGTCATCATCCGCACCGGCCGCCGCATCCCGGGCGTGACGCCGATCGCCGGCGTCCACTACCCGATCTCGATCGTCCGCATGGCGATCGAGGACGCCTACGGCGCCAAGCAGTGGCGTGAGGGCAGCGCCGGCGCCGACGACGAGGTCGCCTACCGCACCGAGCACATCACCCGCTCGACCTGCCGCGCCGTCTCCGAGTACGCCTTCCGCGCGGCGCGCGGGATGCAGGCGCGCGTCTACGGGGGGCCGAAGTGGACCGTCTCCCCCGTCTACGAGGGAATGCTGAAGGAGGAGATGGACGCGGCCGCGCAGCGCCATCCGGACGTCTCCTACGAGCCGGTCCTGATCGACGCGACATACGCCGGCCTGGTCGGCGGCGCCGCCGACGAGCCGCTGGTGGTGCCGGCGCTCAACCGCGATGGCGACTGCCTCTCGGACCTCGTCCTGCCGATGTTCGGCTCGATCGCGGGCGCGGAGTCGGTCCTGCTCGGCTTCGACGAGAACTACCAGACCCAGGTCGCGATGGCCGAGGCGCCGCACGGGACCGCGCCGGCGCTGAGAGGCAAGGACGTCGCGAACCCGATGGCGATGCTGTTGGCCGCGGGAGCAGTGCTGCGAAATGCCGCCGAGCGCGAGCATCCCGGCGCCGAGCGCGCCTCGCGCGCGATCTACGAATCGGTGCTGGAAGCGATCGCCACCGGCGTCAAGACTCCCGACCTCGGCGGCCACGCCGGCACGACCGAGTTCACCGACGCCGTGATCGCGCGGATCCGGACGAAGATCGAAGTCTGGTCAACGCTCGGCTCCTAGCCGAGCCGGGCCGCGCGCCCCCATCTCTCGCAGCACCCCGCAGCGCCCCGACCGGGGCGCTGCGTCGTTTCGGGAGCGAACAGACGCTCGCGTCCGCTGCAACTTCTCTTGCAGCGTCTTGCACGAACCTTTCCCGGAAATACGGGACATTCTGCAGTTCTCAATACCTCGGAGCGACCCTGGAGCGATTCCATCCGAGAGCAGCACTACCTTCACGAACACATGTTCTCTTCACGTGCACCCAAGCTGATCGGCGCGGCGCTGATGGACCTCGCCGAGGCGATGCTCCGTCCCGTCGACGACGAGGAGCTGGAGCGCACCGATCGCGCGAGCGACGACGTCTCCGCGATCGCGCACCCGCGCGCCGACCGGCGCCGCGCATCCACCCCGGCTCCTCAGCTGCGGACACGCCTCGCGAGCACGAGCGACGACTGGTTCACCGAGCTGCCGTTCGCACCCGAGCTCGGCCGTCCCCACCGCCGCGAAGCGCGCCTCGAGCGCCGCCGGCGCCCGGGCACGATCGCTCGCCCGGTGCAGCCGTGCAGCTCGCCGCTGTCGCCGAAGCCGGCCACGGCCGTGCCCCGCGCGGGCAGCTAGACCGCGCGCTCCGGCAGGCCGCCGCCGGCGGCTGAGCGATCACACCGCTGAGCCATCACCGCTGAGCCATCACATCGCTGAGCCTTCACGCCGACCGGCACGCACGCCGGGCCGAGGAGCGTCATCTGGGACACCCCGAGGGGGCGCCAAATGACGCTCCTCCCGGCGATGAACTGGTGCGCGCCTCAGCCGAAGCGGGCGCACTCCTCAGCGGCAGTGGCTGAAGCGGGCCAGCGCTTTGGCAGGCGCGCGGCTTCACGCGGGCGCAGCTGCAGAGGGCCCGACAACTGCCTCAGAATCGGGCCTGAACGACGAAAAAGCCCCAGCCGCCGGGTGGCGACTGAGGCTATAAGAAAAAACCGGCGGCGTCCTACTCTCCCAGGCCCTTGCGGGCCAAGTACCATCGGCGCTGAGAGGCTTAACGGCTCTGTTCGGAATGGGAAGAGGTGTTTCCCTCTCGCTATAGCCACCGGAAAACGTGCGAGACCACGCGTTCTCCGCGGGCCTTCAAAACTGCACAGCGCCATTGAGACGGGTATCAAAAATCCGTCAAGCCCTCGAACAATTAGTACCAGTCTCCTACGAGCGTTACCGCTCTTCCAGATCTGGCCTATCAACCTGGTGGTCTTCCAGGGTTCTTACTCCCTCAAGGGGATGGGAGAGCTCATCTTGAGGTTGGCTTCCCGCTTAGATGCCTTCAGCGGTTATCCAATCCGCACGTAGCTAACCTGCTATGCCCTTGGCAGGACAACAGATACACCAGAGGTGCGTTCATCCCGGTCCTCTCGTACTAGGGACAAATCCTCTCAACTCTCCAACGCCCACGGCAGATAGGGACCGAACTGTCTCACGACGTTCTGAACCCAGCTCGCGTACCGCTTTAATGGGCGAACAGCCCAACCCTTGGGACCAACTACAGCCCCAGGATGCGACGAGCCGACATCGAGGTGCCAAACCGGGCCGTCGATGTGGACTCTTGGGCCCGATAAGCCTGTTATCCCCGGAGTACCTTTTATCCGTTGAGCGACGGCACTTCCACTTGCTACCGCCGGATCACTAAGACCTGCTTTCGCACCTGCTCGACCTGTCGGTCTCGCAGTCAAGCTCCCTTGCTGCCTTTGCACTCTACGCACGATTTCCAACCGTGCTGAGGGAACCTTTGTGCGCCTCCGTTACATTTTGGGAGGCGACCGCCCCAGTCAAACTACCCGCCTGGCACTGTTCACCGCCCGGATTCACGGCGCGGTGTTAGAAACCCAACACATCAAGGGTGGTATCTCAAAGTTGGCTCCACACCAGCCGCAGCCGGTGCTTCCAAGCCTCCCACCTATTCTGAGCGAAATGGGCCGAATTCCAATACCAGGGTGTAGTAAAGGTTCACGGGGTCTTTCCGTCTAGCCGCGGGTACTCGGCATCTTCACCGAGACTGCAATTTCACCGAGCCCCTCGTTGAGACAGCGTCCAAGTCGTTACGCCATTCGTGCAGGTCGGAACTTACCCGACAAGGAATTTCGCTACCTTAGGACCGTTATAGTTACGGCCGCCGTTTACCGGGGCTTAGCTTCGGTGCTTCGGGCGAACCCTAACACCTCCACGTAACCTTCCGGCACCGGGCAGGCGTCAGCCCCTATACGTCGTCTTTCGACTTAGCAGAGACCTGTGTTTTTGGTAAACAGTCGCTTGGACCTATTCACTGCGGCCCCCTCGGGCTCCAGCGGTAAACGCTTTCACCCTACTAGGGCGCCCCTTATCCCGAAGTTACGGGGCGATTTTGCCGAGTTCCTTAACGAGGGTTATCTCGATCACCTTAGTATTCTCTACTTGCCCACCTGTGTCGGTTTTGGTACGGGCACGCGTGTTCTCCCTAGAGGCTTTTCTTGGAGGCATGGCGTAAGGGACTCGCCGGCTCAAAGCCAGCTGGCATCGCACCTCGGGTTAAGCAGACCCGCATTTCACTAGGTCCACCCCTACATGCTTACCCCAGGACTACCATCGCCTGGGTTCCCGTAGCCTTCCCCGTCCCCCCATCGGTCAAGCGAACACGACGTGGTACAGGAATATCAACCTGTTGGCCATCGACTACGCCTTTCGGCCTCGCCTTAGGTCCCGACTAACCCTGAGCAGACGAACTTTACTCAGGAATCCTTAGGCAATCGGTGGAAGGGATTCTCACCCTTCTTTCGTTACTCATGCCGGCATTCTCACTTCCGAAGCCTCCACGGCTGGGTTACCCCGCCGCTTTACTGGCATCGGAACGCTCTCCTACCGCGCGATCGACTCGAAAGTCTCACGCACCCGCAGCTTCGGTAGCTAGCTTAAGCCCCGTTACATTATCCGCGCTCGAACACTTGACCAGTGAGCTGTTACGCACTCTTTCAAGGGTGGCTGCCTCTAAGCCAACCTCCTGGTTGTCTATGCACTCGAACATCGTTTGCCACTTAGCTAGCATTTGGGGACCTTAGCTGGCGGTCTGGGCTGTTTCCCTCTTGACGCTGAAGTTTATCCCCCAGCAACTGACTCCCGGAGTAAACGTATTGGTCTTCGGAGTTTGCCTGAAGTTGGTAACCTGGTAGGGCCCCGCGTCCAAACAGTGCTCTACGGCCAATACGCAAATTTATCCGAGGCTATACCTAAATATATTTCGGAGAGAACCAGATATCACTGAGCTTGATTAGCCTTTCACTCCGACCCACAGGTCATCCGCCCAGTTTTTAACCTAGGTCGGTTCGGTCCTCCACGAGGTCTTACCCCCGCTTCAACCTGCCCATGGGTAGCTCGCTCAGTTTCGGGTCTACCGCCTACGACTATGTCGCCCTATTCGGACTCGCTTTCGCTACGGCTCCGCTCATCGCTTAACCTTGCCGCAGACGAGTAACTCGCCGGCTCGTTATGCAAAAAGCACGCGGTCACAGAACAAGTCTGCTCCCACCGCTTGTAGGCACGCGGTTTCAGGTACTATTTCACTCCCCTTCCGGGGTACTTTTCACCTTTCCCTCACGGTACTAGTCCGCTATCGGTCACCTAGGAGTACTTAGCCTTGGAGGGTGGTCCCCCCAGCTTCAGTCCGCGTTTCACGGGCGCGGACTTACTCAGGAACGCTTGACAGGAGGTCATGGGGTTTCGTCTACGGGACGGTTGCCCTCTTTGGTGAGCCGTTCCAGGCTCTTCGACTACCGCATGACTTTGTAACTCCTGCCGGGTTAGCCATAACCCGGAACAAACGCCCTACAACCCCTGCTGTGCAACGCATGGCCGCTTACACACAACAGGTTTGGGCTGATCCCTTTTCGCTCGCCACTACTCAGGGAGTCTCGGTTGATTTACTTTCCTCGGGGTACTGAGATGTTTCACTTCCCCCGCTTGTCTCCAACCCGACTATGTGTTCATCGGGAGGTAACGCCGCATTACCAGCGCTGGGTTTCCCCATTCGGAAATCCGCGGGTCAAAGGCTATTCAGCGCCTCACCGCGGCTTATCGCAGCCGTTCACGTCCTTCATCGACTCTAGGTGCCAAGGCATCCACCGTGTGCCCTTACTATCTTGACGGTGATCTGATCAACGAATTGATCGGTGATACCCGTTTCATTGGCTACTGTGCAGTTTTCAAGGTCCGTGGAGAGGCGGCGCCTTCAAGTCTCGTCCGTGGCTAAGCCAAGCAGACGAGACCGGCGAAGGCCGGTCTCTCAAAACTCAACAGCATGTATATGACCCCATCAGAGCCTAAAGCTCGTCAGTGTCACACGACCAGGTTTCGGTCGACGTACTAGTTCCGATCGACAAGCGATCAGACGGCTTCGTGAGAAGCCTTCCCTAGAAAGGAGGTGATCCAGCCGCAGCTTCCGCTACGGCTACCTTGTTACGACTTCACCCCAGTCACGAGCCCCACCTTCGACGGCTCCCTCCCTTGCGGGTTAGGCCACCGGCTTCGGGTGTTGCTCACTCCCGTGGTGTGACGGGCGGTGTGTACAAGGCCCGGGAACGTATTCACCGCGGCAATGCTGATCCGCGATTACTAGCAACTCCGCCTTCATGCAGGCGAGTTTCAGCCTGCAATCCGAACCGAGACGCGCTTTAAGGGATTCGCTCCACCTCGCGGTATCGCAGCCCTCTGTACGCGCCAATGTAGCACGTGTGTAGCCCTGGACATAAGGGGCATGATGACTTGACGTCATCCCCACCTTCCTCCGGTTTGTCACCGGCAGTCTCGCATGAGTCCCCAACTAAATGCTGGCAACATGCGACGGGGGTTGCGCTCGTTGCGGGACTTAACCCAACATCTCACGACACGAGCTGACGACAGCCATGCACCACCTGTGAACCTGCCCCGAAGGGAAGCCGTGTTTCCACGGCGGTCAGGCACATGTCAAGCCCAGGTAAGGTTCTTCGCGTTGCGTCGAATTAAACCACATGCTCCGCTGCTTGTGCGGGCCCCCGTCAATTCCTTTGAGTTTTAGCCTTGCGGCCGTACTCCCCAGGCGGGGCACTTAATGCGTTAGCGTCGGCACGGAGGGAGTCGACACCCCCCACACCTAGTGCCCATCGTTTACGGCGTGGACTACCAGGGTATCTAATCCTGTTTGCTCCCCACGCTTTCGCGTCTCAGCGTCAGTCACGTCCCAGCGAGCTGCCTTCGCCATTGGTGTTCCTCCTGATATCTGCGCATTTCACCGCTACACCAGGAATTCCACTCGCCTCTTCCGGACTCGAGCTCGACAGTATCCACCGGCATTCCAGGGTTGAGCCCTGGACTTTCACAGCAGACTTATCGAGCCGCCTACACGCGCTTTACGCCCAATGATTCCGGACAACGCTCGCCCCCTACGTATTACCGCGGCTGCTGGCACGTAGTTAGCCGGGGCTTCTTCTGAAGGTACCGTCACTCCGAACGTCTATTCAACGCCGAAGCTTCGTCCCAACTGAAAGGAGTTTACAATCCGAAGACCGTCTTCCTCCACGCGGCGTTGCTGCGTCACGCTTTCGCGCATTGCGCAAGATTCCCTACTGCTGCCTCCCGTAGGAGTCTGGGCCGTGTCTCAGTCCCAGTGTGGCTGATCGTCCTCTCAGACCAGCTACCCATCGGAGCCTTGGTGAGCCGTTACCTCACCAACAAGCTAATGGGCCGCGGGCCCATCCTGATGCGGTTAGCCGAAGCTACCTTTCCAAATCGACCTTGAGGTCGAAAAGCACATTTGGTATTAGCCCGAGTTTCCTCGGGTTGTCCCAATCATCAGGGCAGGTTACCCACGTGTTACTCACCCGTTCGCGGCTTTGCCCCAGGGCAAGCCCTGGTTCGTCGCTCCACTTGCATGTATTAGGCACGCCGCCAGCGTTCGTCCTGAGCCAGGATCAAACTCTCCGTGAAGAACTACATACTTCATAGAGAGCGTCGCGATGCTCGCACAAGGGGTTCCCTAGTACACAAGCGGGAGACCCGGAGCATCGGACAGGGTACTTCTAATGACTCAATGACATGACCGTTAATTCTCACCACGCTGACGTAAGTGAGAAGGTCACATTCGAAACCTGGACGCACCGATCTTCGTCAGGCCGAAGCCTCAGTGGATCAGTGCACATGCTGTTGAGTTTTCAAAGACCGCCGTGCCTCTCGGGAGGGGATTCCTCCGTCTGACACGCGCTGAGCGCTATATGCTCTCAGTGCGGGGCGCGAAAGTATAGCGCACTCAGGCGCGGAGTGGAAGCTTAGCGCTTCCGCTCCCCGGTGCTGACCCTTTCGCTTGGTCTGTCCGGGCGGCCCGTGCTGCTCCGCGTCGAGAACTATACAGATGCCTCTCAGAGATGCGTCCACGGTGTGAAGAAGCGGCGAAAGTCCCCGTACTGACGGGCTTTTTCGGCCCTCGGGCAGGGTTCTGACGCGCTTTTCAGGCCGGTTTTGGCACGTAGACGCTCTCTTTCGCAGGGGCGAAGTTCTGGGAAAACCAGCTGTGACGGGCAAAATTGCCCGAAAGAAATTTCTACGCGAGCATCGCGGCCGTGTTCACACGCCTCCATGCGGGGTTTCGGAGCCATTCGGGCGCCGGTTGCGCGGCGAAGACCTGAGGGCACCGGCGCGGCGGTGCGCCCGCGGCCGCGCCGACGCGTGCGCGAGCGGTCGCGCGTGCGCGCGCGAGGCGCGGGCCGCAACTCACCGCGGGAAGTCTGTCCGGGTGAACGGCATCGAGATCGGCGAGCGCGGTGGCTGGCGCCACGACGGTCGTCGCGATCGGAAGGTGGCCGGCGCCGCGAACTCGCGAGGTCAAGCGCGGCCGTTCGGTGAAGTCGCCGGCGCCGCGAACCAGCGCCGTCGGGCGCGGCCGTTCAGTGAAGTCGCCGGCACCGCGAACCAGCGCGGTCGGGCGCGGCCGGTCGGTCAGGTCGCTGGAACGGCGGTGGCGGGTGTCGCGCACCCGGCCGTCAGCGGCGGTCTCCAACTGCAACATGTCGCAGGAGACCGCCATCGCTCGCTCAGTTGCCCCGCAGGCGGACGAAGCGGCGCTTGCCGAGCTGGAGGACTCTTCCCTCCAACTCGCTCACGGGCCGGTCGAGCGGATCGGCCGCGAGCGGCTCGCCGTCGAGCTTGACCCCGCCCTGTCTCAGCTGCCGTCGCGCCTCCGAACTGGAGACGCCGAAGGCGCTGGCGAGCAGGGCTGGCAGGTGGACCTCTCCACCCCCGCCGTCATCCAAGACGGCGTCTGGCATCTCGTCCGGTGGCCGGTGTTCGAGATGGACGCGGTCGAACTGCGCCTCCGCCGCCACGGCGGCGGGATCGTCATGGAAGCGCGCGACGAGCGTCCGCGCGAGCGCGCGCTTGGCGTCGCGTGGCCCGAGGTCGGGCGGCGGCGGCTCACCGAGCAGCAGCTGGTACCAGGTGCCGAGCGCCTCGTCGGGCAACCGCAGCGTCTTGCCGTAGATCTCCTCCGGCGGCTCGGTCACCCCGATGTAGTTGCCGAGCGACTTCGACATCTTTCTGACGCCGTCGATCCCCGGCAGGATCGGCATCGTCAGGATCACCTGCTCTGGCTTGCCGTAGGTGCTCTGAATGTCACGCCCGAGCAGCAGGTTGAACTTCTGGTCGGTGCCGCCGAGCTCGACGTCGGCGTCGACGGCGACTGAGTCGTAGCCCTGCAACAGCGGATACAGCAGCTCGAGGATCGAGATCGGCGCTTGCGCCTGATAGCGCTTGGCGAAGTCGTCGCGCTCGAGAATCCGCGCGACCGTGGTCGTGCGCGCGAGCCTGAACAGCTCCTCGGTGCGCATGTCGAGCCATTCGCCGTTTCGCCGGACCTCCAGCCGGTCCGGGTCGAGCACCTTCAGCGCCTGCTCCTGGAACGTCGTCGCGTTGGCGTCGATCTGCTCCCCGGACAACACCGGCCGCGTCGAGGAGCGTCCGCTCGGGTCCCCCACACGCGCGGTGTAGTCGCCGACGATCAGCACCACCGTGTGCCCCAGGTCCTGGAACTCGCGCAGCTTGCCGAGCACGACCGTGAAGCCGAGGTGGATGTCTGGCGCGGTCGGATCGATCCCCAGCTTCACGCGCAATGGCCGTCCCTCGCGCGCGGCCTCCTCCAGCTTGCGCTGCAGTCCGCCCGCGGGCAGGCAGTCGACCGCGTTGCGCGCCAGCCATGCGGCCGTCGCCGCGGGCGTGGAGGTCTGGGTTGCCATGGACCCCCAATGCTAGACTGAAACTCCCGGTGAGGCCCTTGTCGTCAGGCCTGCCACATCGGCGAGACGTCCTCAGAGCATGCGGGGACCTGCATCGCCGACACGACACATGAGCTTCGACGGGAACACACCCAAGCCGGGCCGCAGCCGCCCCAGGCTGCCCCGCCTCCGCCGCCGGCGGCGGCGCGAGGGCAAGCCGAAGATCAAGAAGCTGCGGCTGCTCTCCATCCTCTTCGGCCTCTCGCTGCTGGCGGTGGTCTCGACCGTCTTCGGAATGATGATGGCGGTCGCCTCCGACCTGCCGGACCTCGAGAACAGACAGCAGTACAAGGACAACAAGCACAACTCCGTGCTGCTCGACTACCGCGGCCGCAGACTCGGGATCCTGCAGAACAACGACAACGTCGTGCTGGTGACCGACAGACAGATCGCGCCCGCGATGAAGCACGCGATCATCGCGATCGAGGACAAGCGCTTCTACGAGAACGCCGGCTTCGACCTCAAGGGCATCGGGCGCGCGGTCGTGCAGGACGTCACCAGAGGCGGCGCGGTGCAGGGCGCCTCGACGATCACGATGCAGTTCGTCAAGAACGCGCTCGAGGCGCAGAACAGACGAACACCCTTCCAGAAGCTGAAGGAGGCGGCGCTCGCCTACCACCTGACGCGGCAGTGGTCGAAGACGAAGATCCTCACCGAGTACCTCAACCAGATCTACTTCGGCAACGGTGCTCACGGGATCGAGTCGGCGGCGCGCGTCTACTTCGGCAAGCGCCACGCCTTCGGACAGGCCGGCGGCTGCGGCACGTCGAGAATGAACATGTGCGCGGCGCAGCTGACGACGCCCGAAGCGGCGATGATCGCCGCCGTCGTCGCCTCGCCGAGCCTCTACGACCCGATCCAGAACCCTGACAACGCGAAGGCGCGCCGCGATCTCGTGCTGCGCTACATGCGCGACCAGGGCTACATCACCGCGTCCGAGTACGCCGAGGACATCCACGATCCGCTGCCGACGCAGGACGACCTGACGCCGCCGCAGGAGACGTCGGAATCGCCCTATTTCACCAGCTGGATCCGCCAGCAGGTCGTCGACCACTTCTCCGCGTTCAGAGCGTTCAACGGTGACCTGCAGATCACGACGTCGCTCGACCTCGACCTGCAGAGAGCGGCCGAGGACACGATCAACCAGATGCTGCCGCCCGACTCCGGGCTGCCGTCGGCATCACTGGTCGCGATCGACAATCGCACCGGCGAGGTGCGCGCGATGGTCGGCGGCAGCGACTACACGACGCGGCCGTTCAACCTCGCCACGCAGGGCCAGCGCCAGCCTGGATCGACCTTCAAGCCGTTCACGCTCGTGACGGCGCTCGAGAACGGCATCTCGCCGGACAACGTCTACTCCTCCACGCAGAAGGAGTTCCCGGTCCCCGGGACCGGCGGCAAAGAGGCGTTCATCGTCAGAAACTACGGCGACGCCTACGCCGGCTCGGCCTCGCTGCGCAGCGCCACGACGACCTCCGACAACTCCGTCTACGCGGAGGTCGGGATCCAGGTCGGGACGAAGAAGATCGCCCGCACCGCCAAGAAGCTCGGCATCCGCACGCCGATCTCGACCAACCTCGCGATGACGCTCGGCGGCCTCAGAGAGGGCGTCACGCCGCTCGACATGGCGCACGCCTACCAGACGATCGCGACCGGCGGCAAGCGCGTCTGGAACGATGATCTGGGCGCGCCAGATCGCGGCCCGATCGGCATCCACATGGTCAGAGACGGCGACGGCAAGATCATCGAGGACAACCGCAGATCGCTCGACGCCAAGCAGGTGATCGACCCCGCGATCGCGGCCGAGACGAGAGCGATCATGGAGTCCGTCGTCTCCTACGGCACCGGCACCAAGGCGCAGGTCTCCGGCACGATCGTCGCCGGCAAGACCGGCACGACCGAGAACTACGGCGACGCCTGGTTCGTCGGCTGGAACGACCAGCTGACGATCGCGATCTGGGTCGGCTACCCCGACAGACTGATCCCGATGCTGACCGAGTACGCCGGCGAGCCGGTCGCGGGCGGCACCTATCCCTCGCTGCTGTTCCACAACTTCCTCACGTCCGCGCGCGCGATCTTCGACCAGCGCAGAGCCGAGGCCGAGGCGCTGAAGGCCGGCGACGATCCGGCCGACGTCGAGGTCGAGTCGACCGACGACGACAGCTCCGACGACGAGCTGTACACCGCGCCCGACACCGGCGGCGGCGACACCGGCGGCACCACGGCCGGCACGCCCGACGACACCGGCGCCGCGACCGACGACGGGACCGGCGGGACGACCGGCGACACCGGCGGCGGCACGACCGGCGGCGGCGACACCGGCGCGGCGGACGGCGGCGGCGGCGCCGAGACGCCCGTCACACCGCCGGACACCGGCGGCGGCGACACCGGTGGGACCGACGGCGGCGGGGGCGGCACCGAGACGCCCGTCGCACCGCCCGACACCGGCGGTGGCGACACCGGCACCGAAGGCGGCGGCGCCGCCGCGCCGACGCCCTAGCGGGCGCTGCGTTCGCGACAGCGCCGCGGGAGGTCGCCCGTCAGCGCCGCGGCGCGACCGCGAGACCGGGCGGCCACGGCTTCGAGACGCAGCGGTTGCCGCGCTCGCAGAAGCGCCACGGCAGCTCGACGGCCTTTCTGATCCCGATCCGCGTGCCGGCGACCAGCCGCGGCGCCGGGCGGTCTGTCGGGCGCGGCAGGATCCGCAGCGGACCGTCGACGAGGTCGGCCTCGTTCTCCCCCAGCTCGATCGCGAGCGCCTGCGTCAGCTTGCCCGGGCCGGAGCAGAGGTCCTCGACGCGCTCGAGGCGGCGCCGGTGGCGCATCAGCTCGATCTCCTCGAGCGGTTCGAGCGCGCGGATCAGGACCGCGGCGCCGACGCCCTCCGGCTCGCAGACGGCGTTGACGAGCGCGTGGATCCCGTAGGAGCGGTAGACGTAGGCCTTCCCCGGCGGGCCGAACAGCGGCCGCGTGCGCGCGGTCAGGCCGACGTAGGCGTGGCAGGCCGGCTCAGAGTCGTGGTATGCCTCGGTCTCGACGATCACGCCGCTGACGCCGTCGTGCTCCAGCACGCAGCCGACGAGGTCGCGCGCGACCTCGACGACGGGGCGGGCGTAGAAGCCATGGTCGAGCGCGCGCGGCAGGGCGCCGCGCACCGCTCTGTCAGGTCGCGCGCGCGGGCCGCTCACGCCAGCAGCGCGCGGGCCTTGTCGAGCTGCTCGCGCACGCGTCGCTGGCTGGTGCCGCCTTCGGAGTCCTTCGACTCCAGCCAGCGGTCGCCGCGCAGCACCTCGTAGTACTCGTCGTCGAGCAGCTCGGACTGCTCGCGGATCTCCTCCGGCGTCAGCTGCGTCAGCGTGCGGCCGCTGTCGACCGCCTTCTTGACGAGGCCGGCGACGACGCCGTGGCACTCGCGGAACGGCATCCCCCTGCGCACGAGCAGGTCGGCGACGTCGGTCGCGGCCGGGAACTCGTCGCTGGCCGCCTCGGCCATCCGCTCGCGGTCGAAGACGATCCCGCCGATCATGCCGGTCGCCGCGGCGAGGCAGACCTCGAGCGTGTCGACGGCGTCGAAGAGATGCTCCTTGTCTTCCTGCATGTCCTTGTTGTAGGTCAGCGGGAGGGCGTGCATCGTGCCCTGGAGCGCGACGAAGTGACCGGCGATCCGCGGCGCCTTCGCGCGCAGCAGCTCGGCCGCGTCGGGGTTCTTCTTCTGCGGCATGATCGAGGAGCCCGACGCCCACGCGTCGGAGACCTCGGCGAAGGCGAACTCGCTGCTTGACCACAGCACGATCTCGGCACCGAGGCGCGAGAGGTGGGTCGCGCAGGTCGACGCGGCGGCGAGGTAGTCGAGCACGAAGTCGCGGTTGGAGACGGCGTCGATCGAGTTCTCCGCGACGCCGGCGAAGCCCAGCTCGCGCGCGACCAGCTGGCGGTCGGTGTCGAAGTTGACGCCGGCCAGGGCGCCCGCGCCGAGCGGCAGTCTCGCGGTCGCGCGCTCGACGGCGGCGAACTTCTCCAGGTCGCGCGACAGCATCCAGACGTACGCGAGCAGGTGGTGGCTGAGGTAGACCGGCTGCGCCCGCTGCAGATGGGTGTAGCCCGGCATCTTCCAGTCGAGGTGGGCCTCCGCCGCGCTCACCAGCGCGCCCATCAGCCCCTTGATCGCCGTCTGCGCCGCCTGCGCGTGCGCGCGCGTGAAGAGCGCGACGTCGGTCGCGACCTGGTCGTTGCGCGAGCGGGCGGTGTGCAGCTTGCCCCCGACACGGCCGGCGAGCTGCGTGATCCGCCGCTCGATCGCCATGTGGATGTCCTCGTCGTCGGGCTCGAACGGGAACGAGCCGTCGTGCAGCTCCTGCTCGACCGTGTCGAGCGCGCGCAGCAGCGCGTCGCGGTCGTCGGCGCCGATGATCGCCTGCGCGGCGAGCATCTTCGCGTGCGCGCGCGAGAGATCGACGTCGTAGGGGCCGAGGCGCCAGTCGAAGCCGATCGACGCGTTGAGCTGCTGGAAGACGGGGTGCTGGGGCTCGCTGAAGCGGGACATGGCGGCGAGTCTACGCGGCGGGGCCCGCGATCCGCCGCGTGGCGGGCGTCGCGCGCCGCGCCGTCAGGCGGTCAGGACCGCGCGCAGCTCCTCGACGACGCGCGCGACCTGGCCCTCGCTCATCGCCGGGAAGAACGGCAGCGCGATCGAGCGCGCGGAGACGTCCTCGGTGACGGGGAACTGGCCCTCGCGGTAGCCGAAGCGCTCGCGGTAGAAGCTCATCAGGTGGATCGCCGGCAGATACGGCTTGCTCTGGATCCCGCGCGCGGAGAGCGCGCGGATCGTCTCGTCGCGGTCGACCGACCTCGGCAGCTGCACGACGAAGACGAACCAGCCGCGTCTGTTCCCGTCGGCGTCGTCGCACGGCAGCGTCAGGTCGTCGACGGGATCGGCCGCGAAGGCGGCGCGGTAGGCGTCGGCGACCCGTTGGCGCTGCTCCAGCAGGAACGGCAGCCGCTGCATCTGCACGATCCCGACGGCGCAGGCGATGTCGGAGAGGCGGTAGTTGAAGCCGAGCCGGTCGTGGTCGAGCCAGCCCATCTCGGGTGCGCGGCCCTGGTTGCGCTCGGAGTCGATCCGCTCCTTCGTCGCCGCGTCGCCGATCGCGACCATGCCGCCTTCGCCGGTGGTGATCTGCTTGTTGGCGTAGAAGGCGAAGACGGCCGGATGACCGCGTCCGCCGACCGGCGTGCCGTCGGCGTGGACGGCGCCGAGCGCCTCGCAGGCGTCCTCGACGATCGGCAGGCCGAGCTGCTCCAGCGCCGGCGTGTCGGCGGGGTAGCCGAAGATGTGGACCGGCAGCAGCGCGGTCGTGCGCTCGGTGACGGCAGCGGCCGCGGCGGCCGGGTCGAGGTTGAGCGTGACCGGGTCGATGTCGGCGAAGACCGGTCGCGCGCGCTCGTAGACGGCGGCGTTGGCCGAGGCGACGAACGAGAAGGGGCTCGTGACGACCTCGTCGCCGTCGCTGACGCCAGCGGCGCGCAGGCCGAGGTGGAGGCCGGCCGTCCCGCTGGAGACGGCGGCGGCGTACGGGACGCCGAGCCGGTCGACGAACGCCTGCTCGAATTCCGGCACGCGCGGCCCCAGCGAGAGGTGGCCGGAGCGCAGCACCTCCAGCACGCGCGCCTCCTCCTCGGGGCCGAGGAACGGCTTGGCGACCGGGATCACGTCGGTCGCGGCGCTCATGACGCCGGGCGGGCGGCGTCGCGCGACGCCGGCGGAGCCAGCTCCCGGCCCGGCTGGACGGCGTACTCGAGCGAGTCGACGAGCGCGAACCAGGAGGCGGCGATGACGTTCTCCGAGACGCCGATCGAGCCCCACACGTCGTGGCCGTCGGAGGCGTCGAGCAGCACACGCGTGACCGCCTCGGTGCCCTTCGTCTCGTCGAGGATGCGGACCTTGAAGTTGACGAGGCCGGTGTCGTCGAGGTGCGGGTGGGTGTCGCCGAGCACCGAGCGCAGCGCGCTGTCGAGCGCGTGGACGGGGCCGTTGCCCTCGCCGGTGCGGACGTAGCGCTCGCCGTCGATCCAGATCTTGATCGTCGCCTCGGTCTCGACCTTGCCGTCGGCGCGCTGCTCGACGATCACGCGCCACGACTCGAGCGTGAAGAGCGGCTCGTACTGACCCGACTCCCTCCGCAGCAGCAGCTCGAACGAGCCGTCGGCGGCCTCGAACTGGTAGCCGCCGTGCTCCAGCTCCTTGACGCGGTCGATCACGCGGCGCGCGGCGGCGTCGTCGAGCGTGATCCCCGCCTCCTCGGCCGCCGCCTGGACCGTGCCCTTGCCGCCCAGCTCGGAGATCAGCAGCTCGCGCGCGTTGCCGACGAGCGCCGGATCCATGTGCTCGAAGGTGCTGGCGTCGGCCATCACGCCGGCGACGTGCATGCCGCCCTTGTGCGCGAAGGCGTTCTTGCCGACGTACGGCTGGTCGGCGTTCGGCGTGCGGTTGAGCAGCTCGTCGAGGTAGTGCGCGGTGTCGGTCAGCGTCGCGAGCTGCTCCGCGCTGATGCAGTCGTGGCCGAGCTTCAGCTGCAGGTTCGGCACGATCGTCGTCAGGTTGGCGTTGCCGCAGCGCTCGCCGTAGCCGTTCATCGTCCCCTGCACCTGCGTCGCGCCGGCCTCGACGGCCGCGAGTGAGTTGGCGACGCCGACGCCGGCGTCGTCATGGCAGTGGATGCCGATCTTCACGCCGGTGTCGGCGAGATGGGCCCTGATGTCGGCGATCGCGGTCGCGATCTGGCCCGGCAGGTGGGCGCCGTTGGTGTCGCACGGGACGACCGTCTCTGCGCCGGCCTCGGCCGCGGCGCGCAGGCAGCGCAGCGCGTAGTCGCGGTCCGCGTGCCAGCCGTCGAAGCAGTGCTCGGCGTCGTAGATCACGCGCTTGCCCTGCGCGACGAGGAAGGCGACCGACTCCTCGATCATCCGCAGGTTCTCGTCGCGGTCGACTTTGACGACCTTCTCCAGGTGCAGGCTCCAGGTCTTGCCGACGATCGTCGAGACCGGCGCGAACGAGTCGGCCAGCACGCGCAGCGCCGGGTCGTCCTCGGCGCGCGTGTCGCGCCGGCGCGTCATCCCGAACGCCGCGATCTGGGCGCCGGCGAAGGTCTCGCGCGAGAGCAGCTCGAACAGCTCCAGCTCCTTCGGATTGGAGCTGGGGAAGCCGGCCTCGATCAGCTGCACGCCGAGCGCGTCGAGCCGGTGCGCGACGCGCAGCTTCTCCTCGGCGGAGAGCGACATGCCCTCCCCCTGCATCCCGTCGCGCAGGGTCGTGTCGTACAGCTCGATCGCGGTCATCGGGTCACGTGCTCAGGCACTCTGGGCGGGGACCGGCACGATGTCGTTCCACGCCGAGTAGCGCTCGGCGCGCGCGTGCAGCGCGTCGTCGAAGACCTGCTGCAGCCGCTTGGTGACCGGGCCCGGCTCGCCGCTGCCGACGGGGCGGTCGTCGATCTCGCGGATCGGCGTCAGCTCGGCGGCGGTGCCGGTCATGAAGATCTCGTCGGCGATGTACAGCTCGGCGCGTGCGAGATCTCTCTCGATCAGCTCGAAGCCCTCGTCCTTGGCGATCTGCATCACCGAGCGGCGGTTGATGCCGTTGAGGATGCCGCCGCTCTCGGTCGGCGTGAAGATCTTGCCGTCGCGCACGAGGAAGAGGTTCTCGCCGGTGCCCTCGCAGACGTTGCCCTGGCTGTCGAGCAGGATGCCCTCCTCGTAGCCGGCCTTGTGCGACTCGATCTTCGCCAGCACGCTGTTGAGATACTGGCCGCTCGCCTTCGCATGCGGGATCAGCGACTCGCCGCTGATGCGGCGCCAGCTGGAGACCTTGGCGCGCACGCCTCTGGTCTTGCCCTCGTCGCCGAGGTAGGCGCCCCACGACCACGCCGCTATCGCGACCTCGACCGGCGCGTCGAGCGGGTTGAGGCCCATCACGCCCGCGCCGCGGTAGATCAGCGGCCGGATGTAGCAGGAGGGCAGGCCGTTGGCGGCGATCAGCTCGTGGATCGCGGTCTTGATCTGCTCCTGCGTGTACGGCACCGGCATGTAATAGAGGCCGGCGGAGGCGAACAGCCGCTCGATGTGCTCGTGATTGCGGAAGATCGCCGTGCCCTTGTCCGTCTCGTAGGCGCGGATGCCCTCGAAGACGCCGGTGCCGTAGTGCAGGGCGTGCGTCAGTACGTGGACCTTCGCGTCCTCCCAGGCGACGAGCTCCCCGTTCATCCAGATGAGGTCCGCTTGGTCCACGACTGCTCCTTACAGGTTGGTCAGCACGGCCTGGGCCGCTTCTGCGGTGGTGGCGCTGCCGCCCAGGTCGGCCGTGCGCAGGCCGTCGGCCAGCGCCCGATCGACCGCGGATTCTACCGCCGATGCCTCGGCCTCCATCGCGAAGCCGTGACGCAGCAGCAGCGCGGCCGACAGGAACATCGCCAGCGGGTTGGCGATCCCCTTGCCGGCGATGTCCGGCGCGGAGCCGTGGACGGGCTCGAACAGGCCCGGGCCGTCGCCGCCCAGCGACGCGCTCGGCAGCAGGCCGATCGAGCCGGTCAGCATCGCCGCCTCGTCGCTGAGGATGTCGCCGAACATGTTCTCGGTGACGATCACCTCGAAGCTGGTCGGGTTGGAGACGAGCTGCATCGCCGCGTTGTCGACGAGCACGTGCTCCAGCTCGATCTGCGGGAACTCCTCGGCGTGGATCCGCAGCACGACCTCGCGCCACAGCCGCGAGGACTCCAGCACGTTGGCCTTGTCGACGCTCGTCAGCTTCGTTCTCGTCGCCTGGAACGCCGTCCGCACGATCCGCTCGATCTCCTCGACGGAGTAGATCATCGTGTCCCACGCCGAGCCGTCCTTGCGGCCGCGGTCGCCGAAGTAGAGGCCGCCGGTCAGCTCGCGCACGACGAGCAGGTTGGTGCCATCGATGATCTCGCGCTTCAAGGGGCTTGCGTCATAGAGCGCCGGAACCGGGCGCACCGGGCGGAGGTTGGCGTACAGGCCGAGCGCCTTGCGCAGCCCGAGCAGGCCCTGCTCCGGGCGGGGCTTCGTCGGGTCGGTCGTGTCCCACTTCGGCCCGCCGACGGCCGCCAGCAGCACCGCGTCGGCGCGCTGGCAGGCAGCCGTCACCTCATCGGTGAGGGCGGTGCCGTGCGCGTCGATCGAGACGCCGCCGAAGAGATGCTCCTCGAAGGCGAACTCGCCGAGCTCGTTCAGCAGCTCGACCGTCGGCGCGGTGATCTCCGGCCCGATGCCGTCACCGGGGAGGAGTGCGATCGTCTTGGTCATCGTGTCCTTGGTCTAGAGCGCGGTCGTGACGGGGCCGGAGCGCTCGCGCCGCTGCTCGTAGGCGGCGAGCGCCTCGTCCTGCTGCAGCGTCATCGCGATGTCGTCGAGGCCGTTGAGGAGGCGGTGCTTGATCTGCTCGTCGATCTCGAAGCTCGCCTGGCCGCCATCCCAGCGCACCTCCTGCGCGGCGAGGTCGACCTGGACCGAGTCGGAGGCGGCGATCGCCTCGACGTCGGGGCGCGCCAGCTCGATCGGCAGCAGGCCGCACTTCGTGCAGTTCGATCTGAAGATGTCGGCGAAGCTCTCGGCGACGATCGCCTTGAAGCCGTAGTCCTCCAGGCCCCATGGCGCGTGCTCGCGCGAGGAGCCGCAGCCGAAGTTGCGGCCGGTGACGAGGACCTGGTTTCTTGGCAGGTCCCAGCCGTCCTCCTTCGCCCAGTCGTAGAAGAGGTACTCGCCGAAGCCGGTGCGCTCGACCCGCTTGAGGAACTGCTTGGGCATGATCTGGTCGGTGTCGACGTCGTCGCGCATCAGCGCCGACACTCTCGAGGTGATCGTCTCGAACGGTTCCATCAGGGATCAGCTCCAGGTGCGGATGTCGACGAAGCGGCCTTCGATCGCCGCGGCGGCGGCCATCTGCGGCGAGACCAGGTGGGTGCGGCCGCCGCGGCCCTGACGGCCCTCGAAGTTGCGGTTCGAGGTCGAGGCGCAGCGCTCGCCCGGGGAGAGCGTGTCCGGGTTCATGCCGAGGCACATCGAGCAGCCCGCGACGCGCCAGTCGAAGCCGGCGGCGCGGAAGATCTCGTCGAGCCCCTCGGCCTCGGCCTGCGCCTTGACCTCCTGCGAGCCCGGCACGACCATCGCGCTGACGGTCGGGGCGACCTTGCGGCCCTTGACGACCTCGGCGGCGGCGCGCAGGTCGCCGATGCGGGAGTTGGTGCAGGAGCCGATGAAGACGCGGTCGAGCGTGATCTGCTCGATCGGCGTGCCGGCCTCCAGGCCCATGTAGTGCAGCGCGCGCTCGTGACCCTCGCTCTGCGGCTGCGGGACGGCGCTGGCGACGTCGGTGACCATGTCGGGCGCGGTGCCCCACGTGACCTGCGGCGAGATTCTGCTCGCGTCGATCACGATCACCTTGTCGAACTCGGCGCCCTCGTCGGTTCTGAGCGTCCGCCACTGCTTGACGGCCTCGTCGAAGTCTGCCCCCTGCGGCGCGGCCGGGCGGCCCTTGACGAACTCGAACGTGGTGTCGTCGGGGGCGATCATGCCCGCGCGGCCGCCGCCCTCGATCGTCATGTTGCAGATCGTCATGCGGCCCTCCATCGAGAGCCCCTCGATCACGGGGCCGGCGAACTCGACGACGTAGCCGGTCGCGCCGTCGGTGCCCATCTGGCCGATCGTGTGGAGGATCAGGTCCTTGGCGGTGACGCCGAAGCCGAGCTCGCCCTCGTATCTGATCAGCATGCTCTTCGGCTTCTTCTGCACGAGCGTCTGGGTCGCCAGCACGTGCTCGACCTCGCTCGTGCCGATGCCGAAGGCGAGCGAGCCGAAGGCGCCGTGCGTGGCGGTGTGGGAGTCGCCGCAGACGATCGTCATGCCCGGCTGCGTGACGCCGAGGTTGGGGCCTATGACGTGGACGATGCCCTGGCGCTCGGAGCCGAGCGAGTAGACCGGGACACCGAACTCCTCGCAGTTCTTCTCCAGCGTCTGCACCTGGATGCGACTCAGCTCGTCCTTGATGCGCGCGGCGACGGGGGTCCCGTCGGTCGGCGTGTTGTGGTCGGCGGTGGCGAGCGTGCGGTCGGGCCGGCGCACTCTGCGTCCGGCCATGCGGAGCCCGTCGAACGCCTGCGGGCTCGTCACCTCATGGACGAGGTGGAGGTCGACGTACAGCAGACCGGGGGCCACCTCGTGGGCGGCCCAGATCTTGTCGAACAGGGTCGTGGGCATCGGTGTCGTTGCTCCTTGGGCGGTAGGGGCGGTGGGACGTTGCTCGGGTGCTTGGCGGCGCTAGCTGCGCCGCAGTCCGGCGGAGACGATCGCCAGCAGCGACGCCTCCCCGGGGCCGGGGTTCTCGAAGTGGTGCGGGAGGTCGGCGTCGAACGTGACCGTGTCGCCGGCTTCCAGCGCGTAGGTGACGCCGTCGCAGTGCAGCACGACGCGGCCGGACTCGACCAGCGCCGTCTCGCGGCTGCCTGGCTCGTGCACGGGCGGGTCGCCGGGGCCGCCGGTCGCCGTGCCGCCGTCGAGCACGTGGCGCGACAGCTCGGCGCGCTGGCCTGGCAGCGGCGGGGTGAGGACCTCGTAGCGGTGGCCGGATGCCGTCGCCGGGCCTCTGCGGCGCTCGTCCTCACGGACGATCGTGACCGAGCCGGCCTCGTCGAGCCGCAGCAGCTGCGACAGGCTCAGGTCGAGCCCGTTGGCGATCCGTGCGGCGACCTGCAGCGTCGGGCTCGTCTCGCCGCGCTCGACCTGCGAGAGCATCGGCGCCGAGACGCCGGAGCGCTCGGCGAGGTCGCGCAACGAGAGGTCCATCGCTTCCCGCAGCGCGCGCACGCGCGAGCCGATCAGGGCGACGGAGCTGGCTTCGGCGGTGGCCATGGTCGTCTGTACGTTATCACGTACAGGCGTACTGGGTGGGGCGCCGCGCGCCGCCCGTGCCGGCGGCGCGCTGCCCTCTCCCCTCGCGTGCGGACTACTTGACGACGATCGTCTGGCGCATCACCGTCGCGTGATAGGTGCAGAAGAGTCTGTACGTGCCCTTGACTCTCAGCGTTCTCGCGTAGGTGATGCCGGCGGTCGCCGTCGGCGAGGTGAACTTCTTCACGCCTCTCGGTCCCGATCTGAGCTTGACGTCGTGGGGAGCGCTGTTGGCCGAATCCCACTCCCAGACGATCTTCGTGCCAGGTCTGACCGTCAGTCTCGCGGGCGTGTAGGCGTAGTCGATCACGCCCACCGTCTTCGTCGCGCCCTTCTTCCCAGCCCCGTGGGCAGGCAGCGCGAAGACGGCCGCCAGCAGCAGGACGGGAACGAGCAGGACGGTGAGGCGTCGGGACATGGGAGCTCCTTACTTCTTCTTCGGGCCTGAGTAGTGGACGAGCGGCGTGATGCCCTCGAACGGCGGATGGGCGTGCTGCACCCAGGCCGCCTCGTGCGTTCTGTCGCCGAGCCAGTTGACGGCGGTGATGTACGCGCTGTTGTCGATCGGGATCTCGCCTCTGAACGGGCACGGCTTCAACGTCGACCCCGTCAGCGGCAGCGTCTTCTGGACGCCGACGTTGCCGGAGAAGCAGTTGTCGGTGTTCGTCCCCCGGATCGTGCCCGGGTAGAAGAGGTCGTAGTTGTTGAGATCGGTGCCGTCGCGGCCGAAGACGTTGTCGGTCACGCTGATCCCGCGGATCGCCGCCTCGTCTCTGTCTCTCAGCTCGATCGCGTCAACGGCGCCGATCCCGACGAGGAAGTGACCCCAGACGCGGTTTCTCTCGATCGTCGTGTTCTGGCTGCCGTACAGCAGCACGCCCGAGCCGACCGGGTACGAGAGGCCCTTGGCGCCCTGCCGGACCTCGAACGGCGCTCCCCTGAAGTAGTTGAAGTTGTTCCAGAAGATGTCGTTGTCGACGATCACGTTCTCGTCGGCCGGCGGGTACTTCTCCGAATCGAGCGCGTTCGGGACGATGCCGAGGCCGTTGTTGTACCACTGCGACTTCGTGATCGTCGTGTAGCGCATGTTCGTGCCGGAGAAGCCGAGCTGGTTGCCCCACGCTCTGACGTTCTTGACGACCGAGCGGATCGGCTTGGACTGCGGCGGCGTCTCACCGATGTAGTAGCCGGCGTCGTTGTTGTAGAACGCCTCCGAGTTCGACATCTCGCCGCCCTTGGAGTGGAAGGCGTAGATGCCGTACGTGCCGCCCCAGCCGGCGACCAGGTTGGTGAACTTGTAGCCGTTGACGCGGATCGCGAAGAAGCCGTTGCCGAGGTAGTCGCGCGCGTAGAAGCCGTTGATCGTGACGCCGTCGGCGCCGTTGACCATCACGCCGTTCTGACGCTGCGCTCTGCTCAGCGAAGCGAGCGCGAGCACCGTTCTGCGCGGGTTCGACGGCGAGCCGATCAGCTTGATGTTGTCGTGTCTGTGACCGCTGATCGTGACGGTCTCTCTGTAGGTGCCGGGCGGGACCTTGACCGTGTCGCCCGGAAGCGTCTGGTCGACGGCCGCCTGGATCGTCAGCGAGCAGTTCGGCTTCTTGGCGCCTCTTCTCGCTCTCTTGACCGCCTTCGCCTGCTGCGCGGTGCAGACCTTGAAGGTCTTGCCGCCGCCGGGACGAGGCTTGACCTTGCCGGGGCTGGCGGGGCCGGGGTAGTCGGCCGCGATGGCCGCCGTCGGCACGGTCAGCGCGAGCGCCGCGGTGGCGACCGCGACGCGCGTGAGCCGGGTGGTGAGCCGCATGCACTGCTCCTCTCGTGAGCGTGACCCGATCATGCCGGGTCGACGATGTACCAGCCGGTCATCCCGGCGTCCTGGTGCGACATGACATGGCAGTGGTACATCCAGCGGCCGGGGTTGTCCTCGGTGAAGCGGGCGGTGATCGTCTCGAACGGGCCGAGCGTCGGCGTGTCCGTGTAATTGACGCCGCCCTGGTCTCTCCAGCGATGGCCGTGGATGTGGAAGGTGTGGAAGTCGTTGTTGCCGCCGATCACGTGGAAGGCGACGTCCTGGCCGACCTTCGCGCGGAACGTCGGCGTGTTGCCGGCGTAGGCGTAGCCGTTGATGCAGTGCAGCACGCGGTTCTGCCCGCTGACCTCGGGGCCGAACGAGTGGAACCAGACGATCTCCTCGACGTCGGGCCGCTTGACGCCCTTCTCGCGGATCACGATCGCGCCGAAGAGGCCGCGAAAGGTGTTGAGCGTGTGGTTGGGGCCGTGGTCGTGGTACGGCCAGACGCCGACCGAGTCGGGCGTCGCCTCCCACGTGTAGGTGAACTCCTCGCCGGGCGCGATGAAGCCGCCGACGCGCGTGAACGGGCCGAAGAACGAGCCGTCGTAGTCGGGCGTGTAGCGGACCCCGTGCGGGTGCATCGTGATCGCCTGGTTGAAGTGCGTGTCGCCGTTGCGGACGTGCACGACGAGCGTGTCGCCGACGTCGGCGTGCAGCGTCGGCCCGGGGATCGAGGGGCGCGCGATCGGCTCGGCGAAGCCCGGGCTGAAGAGCTGGTAGACGAAGGCGCGGAAGAGACGCTTTCTCTTCTTCTGCGGGACCGGTGCGCCCATCCACTCGTCGCGGCCGCTCGGAGCCCAGTCCCACATCAGCGAGCGGGCCTCGATCCAGTACTCGCGCGCTTGGCCGCCGGGCTGCGGCTGCGGCGTCGGGTACTTGTCCCTGTCACGCGGGTCGAGCGCGATCCGTCTCGGGCGTCTGACCTTCGCCGCGGCCTTGTCGGCCGAGGCGACCGCGCGAGCCGTCTCCTTCGGGTCTCTGCCGACGCTGCCGGTCGCGGCGAGCGTGCAGAACAGCGCGCTGCTGCCGCCGAGCGCGAGGAAGCCGCGGCGGTCGAGGCCGGCGCCGGCGCCCGCGAAGCGCGGTTGGGCTGATTCGGCGGCGGCGACCTGCGCGTCGAGGTCGCGCATGGCCTCGGCGGGCGTGGGCGCGCCGGGCGCCGGGGCGGGCGCGGCGTCGCGTGCGTCGGCGGGCGTGGGCTCGCCGTGCGCCGGGGCGGCGTCGCGTGCGTCGGCATGCCGCTGCGCATCCCCGGTGGGGACGTCCTCTCGCGCGATGGGGACCTCGCGGGACGGCTCCGTCCCGCGCTCTCGCGGTTCCTCTTCCACGTCTTCCTCCAACTCCGTGCGACGGGGCCGTCGCACGCGTGCCATTGTGACCGGGCCGGGCGCGATGTGCGGTATCGCACGACGACCTGCGTGCACTCTACGGGAGAAGCTGAACAAAAGTCCAGCCTTTGTGCGCGGCGGGGCTCTAGGATTGTCGGCGATGGCCACTGCGACGAAGGTGCGTCGAGCGCGCGGAGAGCGCCGCCGACGCGAGCTGCTCGAAGCCGCGCTCGCGGTGATCGACGAGCGCGGCGTGCAGGCGACGACGCACCGCGCGGTCGCCGAGGCGGCCGGCGTTCCGCTCGCGACGACGACCTACTACTTCGAGTCGATCGACCATCTGCTGGAGGACGCGCTGCTGCTGTTTGTCAGCGAGGAGGCGGCGCGCCTGCGCGCGCTGGCCGAGCAGCTGCGCGGCACGACCGCGACGCCGTACGAGATCGCCGAGCGGTTCGCGCGCGAGCTCGCCGAGGGCTCCCCGTGGCCGGTCCCGCTCAAGCGGGTGCAGTGGGAGCTGTACCTGGAGGCGTCGCGCCGGCCGAGGCTGCAGGCGGCGGCGCAGCAGTGCGTCGCGACCTACGTCGAGGTGACAGAGGCGGCGCTCGTCGCGGCCGGCGCGTCACGCGCCGCCGAGGGCGCGCGCCTGTTCGTCGCGCTCGCCGACGGCCTCGGCCTGCATGGGTCGTTCGTGGCGGGGGATGCGGCCGGTGCGGCGGTTGCGGGAGCGGCGGGCGCGGGTGCGGCGGACGCGGGCGCGGCGGTTGCGGGCGCGGGCGCGGCGGTTGCGGGCGCGGGCGCGGCG